>NZ_JBSGFQ010000019.1:83390-143700 GCF_053603495.1 Nonomuraea sp. NPDC004186
TCGTGCCGTTGGGTTGGTCGGCTGGTGGTGGGGGTCGCGTCGGTGGGCCGGTTGAGTGGTGCGGGTGGCGCCGTGGGGTTGGTCGGGTGGTGGTGCTGTCGGATCCGGTCGGGTGGTGGTGCAGGTCGTGCCGTTGGGTTGGTCGGCTGGTGGTGGGGGTCGCGTCGGTGGGCCGGTTGAGTGGTGCGGGTGGCGCCGTGGGGTTGGTCGGGTGGTGGTGTGGGTCGGGCTGTCAGGCCTGGTCGGGTGGCGATCGGGGTCGTGGTGTCGGGTTCGGTCGATTGGCGGTGCGGGTCGTGCCGTTGGGGGTGGTCAGCTGGCGATGCGGGTTGTGCTTGCTTGTTCGTGGAATGTTCGGCGGTAGGTGGTGGGGGAGACCCCGACGATTCGGGCGAAGTGTGTTCGTAGGCTGGCCGGTCCGCCGAATCCGCAGCTGTCGGCGATCCATCCGATCGGCCGGTCGCTGGTCTCCAGGAACTGCTGGGCCCGGCGTACCCGCTGCTGCAGCAGCCAGCGCAGCGGCGACATCCCGAGCGCTTCGGCGAATCGGCGTTCGACGGTGCGCACGCTGACATTGGCCTGGGCGGCCAGGTCGGCGATGGAGAGCGGCAGATGCAGTTGCTCGGTGGCCCAGTCCAGCAGGGCGGCCAGCCAGTCGTCGCGGACCACCGGCGAGGCGGGACGGTGGTACTGGGCCTGCCCGCCGTCCCGGTGCGGCGGGGTGACCAGGCGGCGGGCCAGTTCGGCGGCCACCGCGGCACCATGGTCGACCCGTACGACATGCAGGCAGGCGTCGATCCCGGCCACCGTTCCCGCGGAGGTGATCACGTTGGCGTCCTCCACGTAAAGCACGGACGGGTCGACCCGGACGGCAGGGTAGCGGCGGCTCAGCTCCTCCGCGTGCAGCCAGTGGGTGGTGGCCCGGCGACCGTCGAGCACCCCGGCGGCGGCCAGGACGAAGGCGCCGGAACAGATGGACAGGATCCGGATCCCGCGCCGGTACGCCTCCCGGACGACGTCCACCAACTCGGCCGGTGGGTCGTCGTGCACATTCGTACAGGCCGGGATGACGAGGGTGTCCGTCGAGTCCAGATCCCACCCACCGCTCACCGGGGCGAGGGTGAATCCCGGGCTCAGCTGCACCGGCGCGTCACCGACCGGGACCGCCGAGAACTGGTACCACGGATCGGCCAGGTGCGGCCGGTCGACGCCGAAGACCTGACACGGGACGGCTGCTTCGAAGATCGGCATGTCGTCGGTGACGGCCATGACGACGCGATGGGCGCGCATGTCGCGAATCTAGCGCACGTTGACGTACGCGACGGTGGCTCTCGGCGGCACCGTTCAGCAAGATCGGAGGGAGCCTGAACAGCTGAAGGAGACCTGATGACGGAGATCGACGGCCGGCCCGGTCGCGGGAGCGCGAAGCCGGTGGTGGCGGTGTTCGGCGCCTACGGGCACACCGCCCGGTTCGTGACGGCGGAGCTGCTGGAGCGCGGTTGGACGCCGGTGCTGTCCGGGCGGGACGCGGTGAAGCTGGAGGCGGCCGCCGCCGCCCACCCCGGCGTGGAGTGGCGGATCGCCTCGGTCGACGACCCGGCCTCGCTCGACCGCGCGATCGCCGGCACGGCAGCGGTGATCAACTGTGCCGGGCCGTTCGGCGACACCGCGCCGCCGCTGATCGAGGCCGCGTTGCGCGCCGGGATCCACTACCTGGACGTCACCGGCGAGACCCTGGTCGCGATGAACACTTTCGACACCTACCGGGATGACCCGCGGGTGAAGGAGGCGGGCATCGTGGTGGCGCCGGTGATGGCGTTCTACGGTGCGCTGGGCGACCTGCTCGCGACCGTCGCCATGGGTGACTGGCCGGCGGCCGACGACATCTCGATCGCGGTGGCCCTGGACAGCTGGCACCCGACCCGGGGCACCGTGCTGGCCGGCCGGCGCCGGGCCGGGCGGCGGGTGGTCTTCTCGGACCACCATCTGAAGGTCGTCGCGGGCGACGAGCCGCCGCCGAAGGGGACGTGGACGTTCGCCGAACCGTTCGGGACCCAGGACGTCGTAGGGCAGTTCTCCAACGCCGACGTGGTCACCGTCTCCCGTCACCTGGACACCCCGCGGATCGACGCCTTCCTGAACGTCGCCCCGCTGAAGGACCTCGGCGACCCGGAGACCAAGGGACCGCAGGCGGCCGACGCCGACGGGCGATCGGCCCAGGTCTTCCTGGTCGAGGTCGTCGTCCGGCGGGGGGACGAGCGGCGGCGGGTGGCGGCGCGCGGCCGTGACATTTACGCCATCACCGCGCCGATCGTGGTGGAGGCCGCCGAGCGGATCCTGACCGGCCGCGGCCGGTCCACCGGGGTCGTCACCGCGGGGGAGCTCTTCGACGCCGAGGACTTCCTGCGGTCCCTCCCGCTGGACGAACTGTCACTGGGTGAACTGCCGCTGGGCGATGGGTGAAAACGGCCGCGAGCAGGGGGATCCGGGTTCGTGTGTCGGCTTCGGGATCGGCCCCCTCACGGTAACGAGCAGGGGATCCGGCTTCGGGATCGGGCCGCTCGCGGTGATGAGCGGGGGATTCGGCTTCGGGGTCGGGCCGGTCATGGTGATGGGCGGGGGATTCGGTTTCGGGGTCGGGCCGGTCATGGTGATGGGCGGGGGATTCGGTTTCGGGGTCGGGCCGGTCATGGTGATGAGCGGGGGGATCCGGGGTTGTGTGTCGGCTTCGACGCCGGGCCGCTCACGGTCGTGAGCGGGAGGTCCAGGCCGGACGTCCGAGCCCGCTCATCTCCCGCCGGTTCGGCGCCGTACGGGAGGTGGGTCTCATCGCGATCCTCTGCGACGACGTGATCATCTAACACCGACGGCACACGGACCTGTCGCCCCCTGTTCAGCCCCAAGCGTCCAGCCATGCGGCGGCTCAGTACAGCCAGCGGTGGGAGCGGACCACGGCAACCGCGTCGCGGTCGGCCGCCCAGGCGGCGTCGGAGACGCGTACCGCCCGGAAGGCGTCGGCCAGCTCCTCGCCCAGCGCGGAACGGATGCGCTCGTTGGTCAGCAGCGCGCCGAGCTGCTCCTCGACGGTGGTGGGCAGCCGGCGGATGCCGCGTTCGGCCCGCCGCTCGTCGGTCCAGGTGCCGGGGTCCTCCTGCACCGGGTCCGGGGGCGTGAGGCCGTCCTCGATGCCGGCGAGGCCCGCGGCGATCACGGTGGCGAGCGAGAGGTAGGGGTTGGCCGAGGCGTCCGACGGCTTGAGCTCGACGTTGGCGTGCGCGGCGCCGAGCAGGGGAGTGGCCGGTACGAGCCGCAGCGCCGCCTCCCGGTTCTCCACGCCCCAGAACGTGTACGCGCCGGACCAGTAACCGGGCCGCAGCCGTTGCAGCGAGGACAGGCTGGGCGCGGTGACGGCCACGATGGCGGGCAGGTCGCGGAGCAGGCCGGCCAGGTAGGCGCCGCCCTCGGCGGTCATGCCTGCGGGCCCGTTGCCGCCGGACAGCAGGTTCGTCCCGGCGCGGTACAGCGAGGTGTGCAGATGCCAGCCGTTGCCCACCTGCCCGAGGGTGACCAACGGGGCGAAGCTCGCCCGCAGGCCGTGCGCGCGGGCGGCCGCGTGAACGGTCTGCCGGGCCAGCAGTTGCCGGTCGGCGGCGGTGACCGGGTCGGCGGGGGCGATGTTGAACTCGAACTGCCCCGGGCCGTACTCGCCGTGGAGCTGGCCGACGGGCACGCCGTTGCGGTCGAGGTCGCGCAGCAGTTGCTCGGCGAAGGCGTCGACGGCCAGCATCTTGGCCGGCCCGTAGGAAGGCCCCTCGTAGATGGGGCGTACGTCGTCGCCGTCGCCCCCGTCCGCCCGGCTGAGGTGGAACTCCATCTCGTAGCCGGCCAGGAAGTCCAGCCCGAGAGCCGCGGCCCGGGCGACTTGGCGCTCCAGCACGCCGCGCTGGTCGTACGGCCACGCCGAACCATCGGCCGCGACCTGCCGGCCCGGCACCCACGCGAACCCGGGCTGACCGGCGAGCCGGACCAGCCGGTCGGCGACCGGCATCAGCCGGATGTCGCCCGAGGGAGTGCCCAGCGGGGGATGCCCGAAGGTGATGCCGTCGTGGGAGTCGAACACCGCGAACAGCGGCGTGACACCCACTCCCCGCTCGACCGCCGCGCCGAACTGACCGACGGGCACCGTGCGCGACCGGGGGATCCCGTTGTTGTCGGCCCAGACGATCGTGACTCCGACGACACCCGCCTCGGCCAGATCGAGGTCGTCCGCGCTCGCCCGCGACGTGCCGGCGGCTATCTGGTCGAGCATCGACATCCCCTTACGATCGGCCCATCACGTCCGCGGTCGGCCACCTTGCCATGCAACCGCCGGACGTGCCCCGATTCGGGGCATAATGCCTGGTCACAGCGTGAACGCCGCGCCGTTCGATGCGCCGGTCACTATATAGACCGCGGGCCCGCATCCGACGGCGCCACGCCCAAGGCGAGGCCGTCGTACGCCGGCTGCGCGGGCGCTCTCTTGCGCATTCGCCTGATCGGCGGCTGCGGTGGCTGAAGGCGACGACTCGCCGAGGCGTTGACACGGGGGCCGCCTCGCGCGATGCCGCGTCGGTGGTGACGGTGAGTGTGGTGTGTGTCGGTGGTGATAATGAGCACCGATGCGGGGTCATCGGTCAAGGCCGGCCCTCACCCCAGGGTGCGGACGAGGTGCTCGGCGAGCGCGACGACCGGCAGGTTCGTGGTGGCCCGCGGGATGACCGGCATGATCGAGGCGTCGACGACCCACAGGTTGTCGCTGCCGTGCACCCGCCCGGCGCCGTCCACGACGGCGCCCTCCGCCGGATCGGCGCCGATCGCGCAGGTGCCCACCGGGTGCCAGTAATGGGCGGCGGAAGCGCGCAGTGAAGCCTCGCCGGCTCGCGGGTCCGCGCTGAACTCGTCCAGTGGCGCCCCGAGCAGGGGCGCCAGCGCCGAGGAGGCGGCCATGCTCCGGCACAGCTCGATGCCGTCGCGCAGCACCGCCAGGTCGCCGCCGTCCGCCAGGTAGGCGTGCTCGATGACGGGCCTGGAGCCGGGGTCGGGGGAGGAGAGCCGGAGGGTGCCCCGGGAGCGCGGGGTGAGGCAGGCGGCGGGGAGCACGCAGGCCCAGCCGTCGGTGGTGCGGGTGGTCCACGGGAGGAGGTGCAGGTCGTACGGGGCATGGCCGCCTGTCGAGCGGGCCTTGCCGATGACCTGCTCGTCCGGCACCGGCCGTAGCCGCTCGTACGCGGTGAGCCGGCGCGCCAGCTCGTCGCTCGCCGCGAAGCGCAGCTCCAGGGTCGGGTGGTCGTGCAGGTTGCGACCGACGCCGGGGAGATCGAGGCACGGTCGCACGCCGAGGGCGCGCAGCTCGCCGGCCGGGCCGACCCCGCTGCGCAGCAGCACCTCGGGGCTGCCGTAGGCGCCGCCGCAGAGCACGAATCTGTCGGCCTCGACGACCAGCCGCTCCCGTCCCCGCAGGACATGGGCGCGAAGGACGGCCGAGCCGCGGAACTCCAGCCGGTCGACCAGCGCCCGGTCGACGATGCGCAGGCGGCCGTCGCCCCGAACCGGGTCGAGATACGCGAAGCCGCTGTTCCAGCGCACGCCGCCGGGGTTGTTCACGGGTGAGGGCCCGCAGCCGGCACCGCCGGAGAGGTCGTCCAGATCGTCCGTACGCGGGATCCCACAGTCGACCATGGCGTCCATCGCCGCGGCCTGGAAGGGGGTGAGCTCCTCATCCGTGTAGTGCCTGACGCGCAGCTTGGCCGCGCCTTCCTTCAGCAGACCGGTGAGCGATGCGTCGGTCCAGGAGAGGCCCCATGAGCGGTAGTCGGAAGCATGGCCCACAGTCTGGGAGCAGCCGTTGTGGGAAGAACAGCCGCCGATGACCCGCGCCCGCTCGAAGGCCAGCTCCCGGGTGGAAACAGCACCGGGGCCGCGGTATCCCCAGTCGTGCGTGTCCGGCAGCGTCGAGCTGTCGAGAAGCTCGTGAGGCCACCGTCCCGAGTCAAAGGAGCCGTAGTCGGGTCCGGCCTCGACGACCACTACGGACAGGGACGTGTTCTCGAGCAGGCGCCCGGCGACGACCGCGCCGGCCGTGCCGCCGCCGAGTACCGCGACGTCCGCTCGCACCCGCGGGTCTGAGTCGTTTACCATGAACAAAGTTTAATCGATCGAACGATAAAAGAACTAGAGAGGCAGGTACGGAGCATGGACGTCGCGATCCTCATCTACGAAGGGTTCACCGCCCTGGACGTCACCGGGCCGTTCGAGGTGCTGAGCCGCCTGCCGGAGGCCAAAGTGCGGTTCGTGGCCGCCACACCGGGGATGTGCGCCGCCGACCAGCCCGGCTTCGGCCTCGTGGCCGAGCCGCTGGAGAGCATGGAGCGGCCGGGCGTGGTCGTGGTCTCCGGCGGCAGCACGACCACACGGTTCCTCGACGACGAACCCGTCCTGTCCTGGCTGCGTCAGGCGCACGGGACCACCCTCTGGACGACGTCCGTGTGCACGGGCTCGCTCCTGCTCGGCGCCGCGGGACTGCTGGAGGGCCGCCGGGCCACGACGTTCTGGTACGAGCTGGAGAGCCTGAGCTGTTTCGGCGCCGAGCCGGTGTCCCAGCGCGTGGTCGAGGACGGGAAGATCATCACGGCGGCCGGCGTCTCGTCCGGCATCGACATGGCGCTGGTGGTCTGCGACCGGCTCCAGGGAGCCGCCTACGCGCAGGCGGTGCAGCTGGGGATCGAGTACGACCCCCAGCCGCCGCACGACGCGGGCTCGGTGGCGAAGGCTCCGGCGGAGGTGGTGCGGTTCATGCGCGACAACCTGGAGCGCTCGTACGGCCCCTCATGGGCGCGCAGGACCGCTCAGATCTCCTGAGCCTGCCAGGCGAGGTGGCAGGCCACCCGATGCCCGCCCCGCCGAGCCTCCTCGGGCTCGGCGGTGGCGCACCCGGCCACCGCGACCGGACAGCGCGGATGGAAGCGGCAGCCGGCCGGCAGGCGGAGCGGGCTGGGCGGTTCGCCCACGGCCACGACGGGACGGCGCCGGTCGGCGGAGGGGACCGCGTCGAGGAGCACGCGGGTGTACGGGTGCCCGGGACGTGCGAAGACCTCCGCGGCCGGCCCCTCCTCCACGACGCGCCCCAGATACATCACCGCGACCCGGTCGCACAGCCCTCGCACCACGGCCAGGTCGTGGGAGATGAACAGCACCGCCGGCCCAAGCCGTTCGCGGAGCTCGCCCAGCAGGTTGAGCACGGCGCCTGCCACGGAGGCGTCCAGCGCGGCCACCGCCTCGTCGGCGACCAGCACGTCGGGCTCCGCGGCCAGCGCGCGGGCGATCGCGACGCGCTGCCGCTGACCTCCGGACAGCTCGCGGGGGCGGGCAGGCAGGTGCTCCACGCCCAGCCCGACCATCTCCAGCAGCTCGCGGGTCCGGCGTGCGACCTGATCGGCGGGCCGCTGTCGCAGCGGCTCGGCCAGCGTCTGCGCGACCGTGCGCAGCGGGTCGAGGGAGGCGCCCGGATCCTGGTAGATCATCTGGATGCGGCGGCGCATGTCCGGCGGGCGCCGCCGCGGGACGGGAACGCCGTCGAGCAGCACGCTGCCCGCGGACGGCCGGGCGAGGCCGACGATCGCCCGCCCGAGTGTCGACTTGCCGCAACCGCTCTCGCCGACCAGGCCCAGGATCTCGCCCCGGGCGAGGTCGAGGTCGACCCCGTCCACGGCGTGCACCCGCCTGCGGAACAGCCCGTCCCGTACGGGGTAGGTGACGGTGAGCCGCTCGACTCGTACGCTCATATGCCCTCCTGATGGACGCACGCCGACCGGTGCCGCCCGTCGAGTGCCTGGATCCCGAGGACGACCTCCTGGCAGGCCGGCTCCCGATGGGCGCAGCGCGTCAGGAACCGGCAGGCGGGGGAATAGTCCGCGGGGCCGGGTGGCGCGCCGGGGATCGGCCTGAAGGGACCCGGCGGCCCGTCGAGCGTGGGCACGGCCTCGATCAGCGCCCGGGTGTACGGGTGCCGCGGCCGGTCGAGCACCTCGGACGCCGGGCCGGCTTCGACGATCTGCCCGGCGTACATGACGGCCACCGTGTCGGCCACCTGCCGGACCACCGCCACGTCGTGGCTGACGAGGACCACGCCGAGCCCTCGCTCCCCCCGCGCCGCGTCGAGGAGCCGCAGGATCTCGGCCTGCAGCGTGACGTCCAGCGCCGTGGTCGGCTCGTCGCACAGCAGCACGCCCGGATCCGTGGCGAGGGCCAGCGCGATCGCGACCCGCTGGCGCATGCCGCCGCTGAGCTCGTGCGGATAGGCGCGGGAGCGCAGCTCGGGATCCGGTACGCCGACGGCGGCCAGCAGCTCGACGGCCTGCCGCCGGGCGGCGGCCCGCGAGGCCCCCTGCCGGCGGCGTACGACGTCGGCGACGAAGGCTCCGATCCGCATCGTGGGATCGAGGGAGGCGTGGGAGTCCTGGAACACCATCGCGAGTCCGCTCCCGGCCCGGACTTCACCGGCGGTGCGGACGGCGCCCGGCGGCAGCAGGCCCATCGCGGCGCGCAGGGTGAGCGACTTCCCGCAGCCCGACTCACCGACGATGCCCAGACACTGCCCCGCACCGACCGCGAACGAGACGTCGTCGAGCACCGTCAGCGCCTTCCCCCGGCGGCGGACCGCCACGCGCAGCCCGTCGACCTCCAGCAGCGTCATCCTGCCTCACCCCGCTCGCTCCACCGGTCGCCGAGGGCGGCGACGCTCGATCCGAGGATCACGATGGTCAGCCCTGGGAAGGCAGCCAGCCACCAATGGCTGCGCAGGAACAACTGAGCCTCCGACACCATGGCGCCGAGTTCGGGGGTGCCCGCGGCCACGCCCAGCCCGAAGAACGACAGGACCGCGATGCCCTGGAGCGCCATGCCCATGTCGGTGGCCAGGTAGACCAGCGACTGCCGCAGCGAGTTCGGCAGCACGTGCCTGACCAGGACCGCGACGTGCGACAGGCCGAGCAGGTAGCTCGCGGAGACGAACTCGCGCTCGCGGACGCGGCGCACCTCGGTGCGGATGAGCCGCGCGTACACGACCCAGCCCAGCACGCCGAACGCGACGAGCAGGGACGGGGTTCCAGGGCCGAGCACGAACACGAACGCGATCAGCAGCACGTACACGGGCAGCGCCTGGAAGATGTCGGCCACCCACCGCACCGCCGCGTCCAGCAAGCCGCCGTAATAGCCGGCCACGGCGCCGATCAGCGTCCCGAGCAGCATCGGCAGCCCGGCGGCGAACAGCATCAGCAGCAGGTCGGTACGCAGCGCGAACAGCAGCCGGGACAGCACGTCCCGGCCGAGCGCGTCCGTGCCGAGCAGGTGGGCGGCACCAGGCGGCCGGAGCTGGTCGAGCGTCTGCAGATCCGGATCGGCCGGGGCCAGCAGCGGCGCGAGGACGGCGGCGAGGATCACCAGCGCCAGCACCCCGGCGGCCGGCCGGCGCAGCCAGGCGAACCCGCGCCGGGGATGCGCCACGACGGCGGCCGTCACCAGGTCGTCCTCGGGTCGAGCAGCGCGACCACCAGGTCGGCGAGCAGGTTGATCGCGATGATGGCCGTGCCGAAGATCAGCGTGAGAGCCTGGACCACCGGGAAGTCCCGCTGGCCGGCCGCGTTCACCATCTCGGCGCCCAGGCCGGGCAGTCCGAAGGTCTGCTCGACGACCACCGCCCCGAACAGCAGCGCGGCTGCCTGGACGGCCAGCAGCGTGACGGCGGGCGGCAGGGCGTTGCGCAGCAGGTGCCGCCGGATGAGCGGCCACCCGGACAGCCCCAGGGACCGCGCAGTCGTCACGTGGTCGGCGGCCAGCACCTGGCGCAGGCTCGCGGCGCCGCTGCGGGCCAGGAGCGGCATCGCGGCCAGGCCGATGGTCAGCGAAGGCAGCACCATCGAACGCAGCCGTTCCCCGAAGGTCTCGCCGAAGCCGCCCACGGGCAGCCAGCCTGTCCGCAGCGCCAGCAGCGAGGCCAGCATCAGGCCGATCCAGAACGGCGGGCAGTTGACGAGGACCGTGAGCGAGCGCGCGCAGAGCCTGGCGGCCCTCGATCGCGGGCGGAGCGCCATGAGCAGCGCGGCGGGCGCCGCCAGCGCCGTGCTGACGAGCAGCCCGCCGGCCAGCAGCCAAACCGTCGCGCCGGCGCGATCGGCGACGATGGTGGCGATGGGGGTTCCGGTTCGATTGGACCGGCCGAGATCCCCGTCGGCGAGATTCATCACGTATCTCCAGAACTGCACGAACATCGGCTGATCGAGGCCCGCGTCCCGGCGGACCTGCGCCACCTGCTCGGCGGTCGCCCGCGGCCCCGCGATGACCCGCGCCGGATCCCCGGGCATCAGCTGCTGGAGCAGGACGACGATGAGCAGGAGCGCCGCCAGCACCGGGATCACTTGGATCAACCGACCGGCCACGAAACGCAATCGTCCGGCGGACATGCTCAGCCCACCCACAGCAGGTCGGCGGGATAGAACAGGAAGGGCGTGATCTGGAGGCCCTTGACCTTCGGCGACACGGCGAAGAGCCGGTCGGGGAAGGCCGTCGGGATGTAGGGCAGGTTCTCATGGATCCACGTTTCGGCGGTCCGTACGGCGGCGGCCCGTTCCTGGTCGGTCTGCGCGACCTCCAGCCGGTCGAAGGCGTCGGAGATGGTCTTCATCGGCAGGCCGGAGTAGAGCCCGCCGGTGGCGACGATCAAGCCGAAGATGTCGCCCACGGTCGGCGACACGCTCCCCACCTCGCCCAGGGAGAGGTCGTAGGCGCCCTTCGCCTGCCGGTCGACGAGCACCTGGACCTCCAGTTTCTGCAGGTCGACGTCGACGCCGATGGCGCGTAGCTGTGCGGCCGCGGTCTCGCCGGCGCGAGTGGAGGACGGGGTCGTCGCGTCGACCACCAGCTCGACCCTCGTCCCCGGCCGGTAGGACGACTTCGCCAGCTCGGCCTTCGCCTTCTCGACGCCGGTCTCGTACGTGCAGCCGCAGCCGACGGATCCTTGCACGCCCGGGGGCAGCCCGCCGGTCGCCGGTGCGGCCAGGCCGCCGAAGACCGCCTGCGCGTACCGGTCGCGGTCGATCGCCAGGCCCACGGCGCGCCGGAAGTGGAGGTCGTTTCCCGGCTGCTTGGCGGCGTTGACGAAGATGCCGTGGATCGTGGCCGAGGGGTGCACGAGCACCCGTTCGGCTTCGGGGATCTGGCCGGCCAGGTCCAGCGGGACAGCCTCGATGGCGTCGGCCTGGCGGCTCTGGTAGCGGAGCAGCTGCTGGTTGGGATCCGCGACCACCTCGTAGACGAGGCGGTCCAGTTTCGGCCGCGCGGGGTCGTAGTAGTGGCGATTGCGTTCGAGGACGAGCCGCTGCCCGGGCTGGTACGCGGCCACCACGAACGGTCCGGCGCCGATCGGCTTGGCGAAGAAGTCCTTGCGGCCCATCCCGCCGAAGTCCTTCGGCACGACGACGGCCGAGCCGTTGCTGAGCCAGGTGAGCGTGAAGGTGCTCGCCTTCTTCATCTTGATGACCAGGGTCCGGTCGTCCGGGGTGGCGGTGCCGGTGATGGCGGCGTAGAGCGAGCCCATGGACAGCTCTTTGCGCCACAGTTCGACGGAGAACGCGGCGTCCGCGGACGTCAGGGGCCGCCCGTCGCTGAAGGTCAGCCCCGGGCGCAGCGTGAAGATGATGGTCTTCGCCTTGGCGTCGAGCTTCCACTTCTCGGCCAGGCCGGGCTGGATGGAGGTGCCGTCCGCCGAGGGCCGCACCAGCCCTTCCATCACCTGTGGCAGGGTCTGGAAGGTCGCGAGCTGGATCGCCTTGTCGGGGTCCCAGCCGTCGATGTCGGCGGCCCGCAGGATGGTGAGATTGCCACCGCGCCTCGCCGAGTCGTCAGTGGGAGAGTCGCTCGCCGTGCCGCCCCCGCAGCCCGTGACCGGCAATGCCATCGCGAGCAGGAGGCATGCCGTGGTTTTCATCCGCATCGTGTTCATCACCAGTTCGAACGTTCGATAAATCTTCTGGACGTGCCGCTCCGGTTCCGGGGGGCGTCACGGGAGGTCAGCGCAGGCTGGCCATCACGTGCTTGACGTGCGTGTAGTCCTCGAGGGCGTACATCGACAGGTCCTTGCCGTACCCCGACTGCTTGTATCCGCCGTGCGGCATCTCCGACGCCAGCGGCACGTGGTCGTTGATCCAGACGCAGCCGAACCGCAGTGCCTTCGACATGCGCAGGGCGCGGCCGACATCGCGGGTCCAGACGGAGGAAGCCAGCCCGTACGGTGTGCCGTTGGCCAGCGCGACGGCCTCCTCCTCGGTCTCGAAGCGCTGGACCGTGATGACCGGCCCGAAGATCTCCTTCTGGACCAGCTCGTCGTTCTGGCGCAGCCCCGCGACGACCGTGGGCTCGTAGAAGAAGCCCGGCCGGTCGGCGGCGCGGCCACCGGCGACGACCTCGGCGTGCGCGGGGCGGCGGTCGAGGAAGCCTGCCACCCGCTCGCGCTGGCGCAGGCTGTTGAGCGGGCCCAGCGTGGTGCCGGGGTCGCGGGTGTCGCCCAGCACCAGCTTGCCCGCCTGGTCCGCCAGCCCGGCCACGACGTCGTCGTACAGGCGGGAGGAGGCGAGCACGCGGGTCGCCGCCGTGCAGTCCTGGCCCGCGTTGTAGAAGCCGGCGCCCGCGACCACCTCCAGCGCCGTCTCCAGGTCGGCGTCGTCGAAGATCACGACCGGGGCCTTGCCGCCGAGCTCCAGGTGGACTCGCTTGAGCGTGCGGGCGGCGTGCTCGGCCACCCACTTGCCCGTCTCCACGGAGCCGGTGAGCGAGACCAGCTCGACGTCCGGGTGCTCGACCAGCGCGGCGCCCGGCTCGTTCCCGCCGACGACGACGTTGAGCACCCCCGGCGGCAGCAGGCCGGCCGCCAGCTCGGCGAGCCTGACCGTGGTCACCGGCGTCGTCGGCGCGGGCTTGAGCACGGTCGTGCACCCGGCGGCGAGCGCCGGGCCGATCTTCCACACCGCCATCATCATCGGGTAGTTCCATGGCGTGATCTGCCCGACCACGCCCACGGGCTCCCTGCGGATCATGGAGGTGTAGCCCGCCACGTACTCTCCCGCCGACCGGCCCTCCAGACAGCGGGCGGCGCCGGCGAAGAAGCGCAGGTTGTCGGCCATCGTGCCGATCTCGTCGCTCTTGACCACGTGCAGCGGCTTGCCGGCGTCGGCCGACTCCAGCTCGGCCAGCTCGCCGCCGTGCTCCTCGATCGCGTCCGCCAGCCGCAGCAGCGCGTGCGCCCGCTCGCCCGGCGTCGTGGACGACCAGCGGGGGAAGGCCGCCGTGGCGGCGGCGACCGCCAGCTCGACGTCCTCGGGGCCGGAGCGCGGCGCGGTGGCGATGGTCTCGCCGGTCGCCGGGTCCAGCACGGGCGCCGAGCGCCCCTCCAGCGGCTCGGTGGACTCGCCGTCGATGAAGTTCCGCAGCACGCGGATGTCGGGCATGTCTGTCTCCATGTCAGGACGTCGCCAGCAGGCGCAGTTTCACCTTGTCGACCTTGCCGACGGCCAGCTTGGGCAGCTCGCCCTCCAGCCGGAACACCTTCGGCACCTTGTAGTTGGCCAGCCGGGACCGGGTGTGCTCGCGTAGCTCCGCCTCGGTCACCGGCGCGCTCGGCACCACGAACGCGTGGCCCACCTCGCCCCAGTGCTCGTCGGGCACGCCGACCACGGCCGCGAGCGCCACCGCCGGATGCTCCTCCAGCGCGGCCTCGATCTCCCGGGGGTAGACGTTGTAGCCGCCGGACTTGAACATCTCCTTGAGCCGCCCGACGAGACGGATGCGCCCGCCGGGCTCCTCCACCGCCAGGTCACCGGTGTGCAGCCAGCCGTCGGCGTCGATGGCGGCGCGGGTCGCCGCCGGGTCACGGAAGTAGCCGCGGGTGATGAAATCGCCCCGGATGAGCAGCTCGCCCGCCTTTCCCGAAGCGCCGTCCGGGGCGCGCAGCGTCACCTCGTAGTGCGGGTCCACCCGGCCCACGCTCCAGGACAGCACGTCGAGGGAGTCGCCGGGATCGGTGTAGGTCACCGAGCCGGTCGACTCGGTGAGGCTGTAGCTGGTGGCGAGCCGGGCCCCTGTCCGCGACAGCGTCTCCAGCAGGCTCCGCGGCGCGGCGGCCCCGCCCCAGAGGATGTACTCCAGGGAGCCGAGGTCGCATTCCCGCCATTCCGGCGTGGAGACCATCGCCAGCAGCTGCGTGGGGATGCAGTAGAGGTGGGTCAGGCGCTCCCGCTCCACCGTGCGCAGGGCTCCCGCCGGGTCGAAGCGGGGCATGTAGACCACCGTGCCGCCCGCGACCAGGACCGAGGTGCTGATGTCGCCGAGCCCGCCGATGTGGTTGAGCGGCAGGTCGCAGAGCTTGCGGGGCGCGTCGCCGTACCAGTGGCCCGCCTGCACGACCCCGCAGTACGCCAGCCCCCGGTGCGGGACGAGCGCGCCCTTCGGCTTGCCCGTGCTGCCCGAGGTGTAGATCATCGCCGCCGGGTCCAGCGATTCCACCTCCCGCCGGGCGGCCAGGAGGCGATCGTCGGGCCGTGCCGCCTCCACGAACTCCTTGTAGGAGGGCGACTGGTGGATCACCACGCGTGCCCGGCCCGGGGACAGCGCGCGCTGTGTGGGGTCGTCCGGGCCGAGCATGCCGAACAGCAGCGCCGGCTCGCTGTCGGCGACCACGTGCGCCAGCTCGGCGGTGGTGTACTTCGGGTTCAGCCCGACCCAGACGGCGCCGATGCTCGCCGTCGCCAGGAAGAGCACGAAGCACTCCGGCTGCGGATGGCCGAGCACCGCGACCCGGTCGCCACGCCTGACGCCGGCGGCCAGCAGCGCCGCCGCGCAGCGGTCGACGTCGTCCCGCAGCCGCTCGTACGTCCAGCGCCCGTTCTCACCGACGAGGGCCTCCCCGGTGGGACGGTGGGCGGCCCAATGCTCTACATAGTCGGTGATCCGCGGCAGCCGGGGGAGGCTCATACCAGCACCGCCTGCTCGCGAGCCGACAACAACCGGGCGGCGTTGCCGTGCAGCAGCGCGTCCAGCGTCTCCGCCCGCAGGCCGAGACCGTGCCACTCCTCCAGCGCCCGCCCGTGCGGGAAGACCGGCCAGTCCGTGGCGAACAGCACCTGGTGGCGCAGCAGCCGGTCCATGAAACGCAACATCATCTCCCAGCCCGACCCCGGCACGCCCAGATACTTGGGTGCCAGGCCGCCGAAGTCGATGAGCACGTTGGGGTGCCGCCGCGCGACCGCGACGATCTCCGGCACCCACGGCCAGGCCGCGTGGCAGGCGATGAGCGTGGCCTCGGGGAAGTCGCAGGCCACCTGGTCCAGGCGGACGGGGCGTTCGGCCTCGATGGGGTGGCGCCGCGAGTAGTTGACGCCCGTGTGGATGGCGACGGCCAGGCCCAGCTCGGTGGCCTTGGCGTAGATCGGGTAGAGCAGGCGGTCGTCGATCGTGCGGCCGAAGAACGACGGCTGCACGTTGATCCCCTTCAGCCCCAGCGCGGCCACCCGCTCGACCTGGCGCACCGCGCGCATGACGGAGAAGGGCTCCAGCGTCACCGTCCCGAAGCCGGAGAACCGCTCGGGCCGCAGCCGGACCTGCTCGGCGACCTCCTCGTTGAGCGCGTCGGCGTAGTCGCCGTGCTCGTACTCGGCGTGCAGCACGGCGTGCCCGATGCCGGACTCGTCCATCTCGGCCAGCAGCTCGTCCATGTCCTTGTGCCAGCCGTCGCCGATGTCGAGCACCGCTTCGTACTGCGTGTAGACGTCGCCTCCCGCGGAGATCGGGGGACGGGCGACGCTGGGCACCCGTACGCGGAAGTCGATGATCGTCGAATTCATGGAATGTTCCTCCAGGTCACAGGGGAAGAGCGGCCGGTCGGCGGTGCCGCCAGGGGTGGGCGCGTTCGAGCTGTCCCGCCAGGGCGAGGACCGTACCGTCCTGCCATCTGCCGCCGATGAGCTGGACGCCGAGCGGCAGGTCACCGGCCCGCTCCACGAGCGGGACGGAGATCGCCGGCAGGCCGAGCATGTTGGCCAGCACGGTGAGGGAGGCGGTCTCCTCCGCGCGCCGCAGCGGAGCCCACGGGTCCGCCTCCTGCCCTTCCCAGAGCGAGCCCACACGGGGAGCGAGGACGGGGTTGGTAGGGGTGAGCAGGACGTCAACGGCGTCCCAGGCCTGGTACATCTCGGCCGAGCGTAGCTGGAACTCCAGGATGGTGGTCACGTACGTCAGCGAGTCGGTGTCGCGGGCGGCCTGACGGAGCGTCCGGTTGAGCGGTTCGACGGCGGACTCGTCGATCACCGCGCAGTCGGCCGAGCCGGTGGCGTACAGGATGTCGAACCGGGGGGTGAACCAGTCGGGGTCGAGGCCGGGGACGTCCTGTTCGACCACCTCGTGCCCGAGGTCGGCGAGCAGGTCGGCGGCGCGGCGGGCCACGGCGGCGGCCGTGGGGTGCACCTGCGCGGGGAAGGCCGGCTGGAGGTTGAGCCCGATGCGCAGCCGGCCGGGGTCGCGCTCCGCCCGCTGCCGGAACGGCACGCCGGGGCGCGGAGGGGCGTACCAGGTGGGCCGGGGCGCGGCGGCGAGCACGTCCAGGATCGCGGCGGTGTCGAGCACGGTGCGGGTGAGCACGCCCTCCGTCGCGAAGCCCTCCATGTAGTGGGCGTCGGACGGCACCAGACCGCGGCTCGGCTTCATGCCCACCAGCCCGCAGTAGCTGGCCGGCTCCCGGATGGATCCGGCCCCGTCGGAGGCGTGCCCGACGGGCAGCAGGCCCGCCGCCACGGCCGCCGCCGAGCCGCCGCTGGATCCCCCCGGGCTGCGCTCCAGGTCCCAGGGGTTGCGGGTGGCGCCGTGGCGGGCCGACTCGGTGACCGAGACGGTGCCGAACTCCGGCGAGGTCGTCGCGCCGACGAAGACGAAACCCGCCTCGCGCAGGGCCCGCACCGCCGGGGCGTCGTGCTCCATGACGTTGTGGCCGACGCCGTTGGAGGCGCTGCACAGCGGCCAGCCGCGTACGGGGTGCAGATCCTTGATCGCGATCGGGACGCCAAGGAAGGGCGGCAGCGGCCCGCCCCGCCGCGCCAGGTCGTCGGCGGCGGCGGCGGCCCGGCGGGCCTCGTCCGGGGCGACGTGGCAGAAGGCGTTCAGCGCGGGATCGATCGCGTCGATGCGCGCGAGGTAGCCCTCCACGATCTCCCGGGAGCTCGCCTTGCCGGTCGCGACGTGCTCGGCCAGCTCGGTGGCGGTCGGCCAGCCCTCGGGGCCGGTGCCGACGGGATCCGTCATCGTTCCTCCTGTTCCTTGGGGATCGCCCGGCGGGCGGGGCGCCAGCCGGGGCCTGGGACGCTCGCGCGCAGCAGGCGGGTGTAGGGGTGCCGGGGCTCGTCGAGCACTTGTCCGGCGGGCCCGCGTTCGACGATCGAGCCGTGCCGCATGACCACGACCTCGTCGGCGACCTGGCGGACCACGGCGAGGTCGTGGCTGATGAACAGGTACGCGACCCCCGTGCGCGCGCGTACGTCGGCCAGCACGTTCAGTACCTGGGCCTGGATGGACACGTCGAGCGCGGCGACGGACTCGTCGAGGATGAGGACGCGCGGCTCGGCGGCCAGTGCCCTGGCGATGGCGACCCGCTGGCGCTGCCCGCCGGACAGCCCGGCCGGCAGGGCGCTCATCTGGCGCTCGTCGAGGCCCACCAGGCCGGCGAGCTCGCTCACCCTGCGGTGCCGCCCGGCCGTGTCGAGGGAGGTGTGCAGGCGCAGGATCTCCGCCACGGCGGCGGCCGGGCTCTGCCGGGGGTCGAGGCTGGAGTAGGGATCCTGGAAGACGATCTGGACCTCGCCGCCGCGCCTGCGCCGCTCCCGTGCCGATCGGGCCGGCTGGGAGCGGTCGTGCCCGCAGGCGGTGATGCGGCCCGACGTCGGCCGTTCGAGACCGACGATCATGCGGGCCACGGTGGTCTTGCCCGATCCCGACTCCCCGACGACGGCCAGCGCGCCCGCCGGGCGCAGGGAGAAGCTGACGTCCGCCACGGCGACGGCCGCGCCGAAGGTCTTGCGGAGCCGGTTCACCTCCAGGATCGCCTCAGTCATGCGACACCGCCCGCAGCTCTTCGGCGCGGACACAGGCCACCTGGCCGTCCACCACGGTGCGCAGCTCGGGGCGCCGTTCGCGGCAGCTCTCCCGCACGTGCGCGCAGCGCGGGCCGAACGCGCAGCCGTCCGGCGCCTCGAACGCCGACAGCGGGCGCCCGGGAACGGTGGCCAGCCGCTCGGCCCGCCGTTCCAGGGAGGGGCGGGCGGCGGCGAGCGCGGCCGTGTACGGGTGCAGCGGCTGCTCGTGCAGCGACGCCGATGCCTGGACCTCCATGATCCTGCCCGCGTACATGACCGCGGTGCGGTCGCAGACGGCCGCCGCCAGCTCCAGGTCGTGGGTGATGAACAGCATGGCCAGCCCCCGCTCGCGGCGCAGCTCGTCGAGGACCGCCATCACCTCGGCCTGCGTGGTGACGTCGAGCGCGGTGGTGGGCTCGTCGGCCAGCAGCAGCCGGGGCTCGGCGAGCAGCGCGGCCGCGATCATGGCGCGTTGCAGCAGCCCGCCCGACAGCTCGTGGGGGTACTGGCGCAGCCGCCGCCGCGCGTCCGCCACACCCACCTCGTCGAGCACGCGGACGGCGCGTTCCTCGGCCGCCCGCCGGCTCGACCGCCGGTGGACGCGGAGCGCCTCGGTGAGGAAATCGCCCACCGTGCGCACCGGGTTGATGTGGGCACGCGGATCCTGGAAGATCACGGGCACGCTCGCGCGCAACTCGCGCAGCGCCGCCCCGCGCAACGCCCCGGCGTCCACGCCCCGGACCCGGATGCCGCCCTCCACGCGTGCTCCGGGCGGGAGCAGCCGGACGATCGCGCGGACCGTCATCGACTTGCCCGATCCGGACTCGCCCACCAGACCGACCGCCTCGCCCTCGGCGATGGAGAGTGACACGCCGTTGAGCACCGGTTTGGGGCGGTTCCCGCCCGGCAGCGTCACGGTCAGGTGGTCGATGTCGAGAACGTCGCTCATGCCGTGCCTCCCCGCCGGAAGAGCCGCCACGGGCGAGGGCGGCCGCCGGACAGCCGTTCGCCGAGCACGTTGAAGGCCACGACCAGCAGCACGATGCAGCCGCCCGCCAGCAGCGACTCGGCGGGATAGCCCTGCAGCACGCCGGACTGCCCGCCCGCCACCATGACGCCCCAGTCGGCGCCGGGCGGCTGTACGCCGAGCCCGAAGAAGGACACGATGGCGAGGTCCACCATGGCGTAGCCGAAGAAGAGCGTCGCCTGGGCGGCGATGAGCGGCATCAGGTTGGGCACGAGATGCCGCAGGCAGATCGCCACGGCCCCCAGCCCCTGGACCTCCAGAGCCTGGATGTACGGTTTGCGGCGCTCGACGAGGGCGGCGCCGCGTACCAGCCGGGCGATGTACGGGACGTACGCCACGGCCAGCGCGAGGACCGCCGAGGTCAGCCCGGGGCCGAAGACCGCGGCGACGAGCATCGCGAGCAGCACTCCGGGGAAGGCGAACACCACCTCCAGCACGGCCGATACCACGGAGTCCAGCCACCCGCCGAGCCAGGCCGCGGCGATCGCGACGGCCGTGCCCGCCGTCACGCTCAGCGCGACGACCCAGAGCGGCCCGAGCAGCGAGGTCCGCGCGCCCGTCAGCAGGCGGGCGAGCAGGTCGCGGCCCTGGCCGTCGTACCCGAGCGGGTGGCCAGGCCCGGGAGCGCCGTAGGCCTGGGCGAAGTCGCTGGAGTTCGGGTCGACCGGGGAGAGCGCCGGGCCGATCGCCGCGAGGACGACCGCCGCGACGATCAGGGTCGCGGCCACCGCGCCCAGCGGGCCTGTCCGCGGCGTCCGGTACGTCGCGGTGAGCGCGGTCATGGCCGCCTCCCCAGCTTGATCCGCGGGTCGAGAACCGACGCCCCGACGTCGACCAGAGTGTTGACCAGCACGAAGGACGTGACGAGCACGAGCGAGATGCCCTGCACGACGGCGAAGTCCTTCGACAGCGCGGCGCTCACCAGGTACGCCCCCAGCCCGTTGAGGCCGAAGGCCCGCTCGACGACGGCCGCCAGGGCGATCATGGACGCCACGGTCATACCCGCCAGGGTGCTGATCGGGATGGCGGCGTTGCGCAGGGCGTGCCGGCGTACGACGGTCGCGTGGGGGATGCCGCGGCTGATCGCGGTCTGCACGTGTTCGCGCTCCAGTTGCTCACGGACCGAGGTCCGGGTGACGCGGGTGACGGCGGCGGTGGCGGAGCCCGCGAGGGCGAGGGCGGGCAGCGTGAGGTGGCGGAGGCCGTCCCACAGGCCCGAGCCGTCGCCGAGCGCGGGCAGCCAGCGCAGGCCGACCGCGAAGACCCCGATGAGGACGATCGCGGCGACGAAGGGCGGGACCGCGACCGCCACCGCCGTCGAGACCACCACCAGCGAGTCCACGATCCCCGGCCGCAGGGCCGCCAGCAGCCCGAACGCGACGCCGGCGATCAGCACGATCACGGCGGCGTAGAGGATCAGGGCGACGGTCGTCCCGGCGCGCGCGGCGATGAGGTCGGACACGTCCTGCCGCAGGACGATGGACACACCCAGGTCGCCGCGGACCGCATTGCCGAGCCAGCTCGCGTACTGGACGAGGAACGGCTCGTCCAGGTGGTAGCGCTCCACCAGGACCCGAACGCTCTCGGGCGGCAGCGACCGGCCGCCGGCGAGCGTCGCCAGGGGATTGCCCGGGGCGACCGAGAGCCCGGCGAAGACTACGAAACTGGACACCAGCAGCGTCGCCACCAGCATGATCGCCCGTCGGAGGAGGTAGGCGGCCATGCGGTCAGCCCACCGCTCCGAGCCGGTCCGCCCAGGGGGCGAACAGGTGCTGCGAGGAGACCGTGGCCCCGGTGAGCCTGGCGTTGAGCACCAGGACCGTGTCCGGGGCTACGATCGGGATCCAGGGCAGGTCCTGGGTCACGGCCTTCTGCGCCTGGATGGTGTACTCGGCCCGCTGCCGCGCGTCCTCGGCACCGCGGGCGCGTTCGAGCAGGTCGGCCACCTCTGGATTGCGATAGCGGCCGTAGTCCTGCGGGCCGCCGGGGATGGAGAGGGTCGCGTAGAGGGCTCCTGGGTCGGCCCAGTTGGGGTAGTTGGTGGTGAAAAATCCGTCCACCTCGGCTCGGGCCTTGGGGTCCAGGAAGAAGCCGCTGTAGGCGTCGGCGGAGACAGCCTTCAGCTGGGCCTTCAGCCCGATCTTCTCGGCCGCCGTCTTGAAGAGGTTGGCCTCGGTGACGAGCTTGTTGAGCTCGTTGCTCATGCCGAACGTCACGGTCTTGCCCGTCGCTCCGGCCTCCTGGACGAGCTTGCGCGCGGCCTCCAGGTCGACTTCGGGCGCAGGCAAGGCGTTCCACGCCGCCTGGAAGGCCTCCCGCTCGTATCCCCACGTCCCGGGGGTGCCGAGCGCGCGGGCAGGCTGAGCGCTCCCTTTGTAGAGAGTCTGGATATAGGCCTCGCGGTCGACGGCCAGCGACAGCGCGCGACGCACCCGCGCGTCGGAGAGCGGGCCTCTGCCCATGTCGGCGACGATCAGGGCGTCGATGAGGTACGACGGGCCGCGGTAGACCTTCACGGCGTCACTGGCGCGGACCTGGTCCATGGTGGACAGCGGCAGTTCGAGGTAGGCGCCGTCCACCTCCCCGGTGAGCAGCGCCGCGGTCAGCGTGGCCTCGTCGGGGATGCCCTTGAAGTCGATCTGCCGCGCCGGCGGCGCCGCCGCGCGGTTCCAGTAGGCGTCGTTGCGGACCACCGAGAGGACGTCGCCGGTGCGCCACTGGCCGAGCTTGAA
Organism: Nonomuraea sp. NPDC004186; assembly: GCF_053603495.1. Classification (NCBI taxonomy): domain Bacteria; kingdom Bacillati; phylum Actinomycetota; class Actinomycetes; order Streptosporangiales; family Streptosporangiaceae; genus Nonomuraea; species Nonomuraea sp. NPDC004186. The sequence goes on from NZ_JBSGFQ010000019.1 coordinate 105,353, forward strand.
GGAACCGGTGCACATCGCGCCGCCTTTGACGGTGCCGTAGTCCTTGCCCTTCGCCTCGGCGTAGCGCTTGGAGATCACCATGCCCGGCATGTACGACAGGACGTCGCGCAGCCAGTAGTCCGGCCGCTTGAGCTTCAGGGTGACCCGCAGCGGGCCGGTGGCCTCGACGGAGGCCACCCGGTTCAGCGTGGGCACCCAGTAGCCGCCGCCCTTCGGGTCGCGGTTGCGCTCGATGCTGAAGGCGACGTCGTCCGCGGTCATCGGGGATCCGTCCCAGAACCTGACGCCCTCGCGCAGCGTCAGCACGGCCGTCTTCGGGTCGGGGAAGTCCAGCGCCGTCGCCAGGCCCGGTCCCACCGATCCGTCCGGGGCCTGCCGGAACAGCGACTCGCACATGAGGCTCGTCACGGTGATCTCGGGGTAGTCCCCCGCGGTGATCGGGTCGATGGAGGTGGTGCCGCGGTAGAGCGCCCAGGTGATCCGGTCCACCTTCCCGGATCCCGGCGGGGTGGTCGTGACGAGCTCCCGCTGCGGCGGGCCGCTCGGCGCCGCCGTGCCCGCGGCTCCTCCGGTATCCCGGTAGCAGCCGGAGGTGATCAGCGTCAGTGCGGCCGCTGTGGTGGCGATGGTCCTTTTTCGCACGCCTTGCATCTGCGATGGCCCCTCAGGTGAAGATAAGTAGTCGAACGATCGCTCAAATAAATGCCGACGTCAAGGTCTCGTCGAGGGCGTCCAGGAACAGGTCACAGTCGGCCTCCGCCAGCACGAGCGGGGGCTTGATCTTGAGCACGTTGTCGTCCGGTCCGTCCGTGGAGATGAGGACACCGCGCGCCTTCACCGCCTCCTTGACGGCCGCGGCGGGCGCGGTGGCGGGCGCGCGGCCGTCCAGGCTCAGCTCTACGCCGATGAACAGCCCCTCCCCGCGCACGTCCCCGATCAGGGGATGGCGCTCCCGGAGGCGGCGCAGGCCGCGCAGCAGCCGGTCGCCGCGGTCGCGCGCGCGGGCCTGGAGGCGCTCGTCGCGGATGACGTCGAGCACGGCCAGCCCGGCCTCGGCGGAGACCGGGTTGCCGCCGAAGGTGTTGAAGTACTCCATCCCGGTCTCGAAGGAGCGCGCGATCTCCGGGGTCGTCACCACGGCGGCCAGCGGATGGCCATTGCCCAGCGGCTTGCCCAGCGTGACGATGTCCGGCACGACGCCCTGGAGCTCGAAGCCCCAGAAGTGCCGTCCCACCCGGCCCAGGCCCACCTGCACCTCGTCGGCGACGCAGACCCCGCCCGCGCGCCGCACGTGCTCGAAGGCCTCGCGCAGGTAGCCGTCCGGGTAGACGATCTGGCCGCCGCAGCTCTGCAGCGACTCGGCGAAGTACGCCGCGGGTCTTCGTCCCCGGGCCGCCAGGGCGGCGATCCGCTCCGCGACTGAGGCGGCGTACCGCCTGCCGAGGTCGTCGTCCCGCCCGGCCCTGAGCCGGCCCCGGTAGGGGTCGGGGAGCTCGCAGACGTGCGTCGTGCGCGGTCTGCCGCGCCCTCCCCGCCGGTCGAACTTGTACGGGCTCAGCGCGATCTGCGAGGTCAGATGGCCGTGATAGGCATGGTCGAGGACCAGCACGTCCTCGGCGCCCGTGTGGGCCATGGCCAGCCTGAGCGCCAGGTCGTTGGCCTCGGAGCCGGAGTTGACGAAGAAGCAGACCCGCAGCGGGTCGGGCAGCAGCTCGCCCAGCCGGCGGGCGTACTCGACGACGGACTCGTGCAGGTACCTGGTGTTGGTGTTGAGCCGGGCCGCCTGCCGGTGCGCCGCTCCGACCACCCGGGGGTGGGCGTGGCCCACGTGGCAGACGTTGTTGACCAGGTCCAGGTAGGGACGGCCGGAGGCGTCGTACAGGTAGGCGCCCTCGCCGCGGACGATGTGCAGGGGCTCGCGGTAGGCCAGGCCCAGCGCGCCGCTGAAGGTGGCGCGGCGGCGGGCGCGCAGGGCGGGCGCGTCCTTCCGCGGCCGGGCCGCGCCGCCGTCCGGCCGGCCGAGCAGCAGGTTGGGGTCGATACTCACGCTGGTCCACAGGTCGGCCTCGGCGTGGGAAGCGAGGCCGACGTCTACCCCGGCGAGATGGGTCAGCAGCCGGAGGTTCAGGTGCGAGCCGGTGACCGTCCCCAGCCGATCGCCGGGCGCCAGCTCGTCGCCCGGATTGATCGAGGCCGCGTCCACGTGCCGGTAGAGCGTCCAGAACGGCACACCGCCGTCCGTCCGATGCTCCAGCAGCACGTACGAGTCCCGCCCCGAGGCGCGGACGACGGCGGGCAGCGGGCAGCGCACGGTGGCCGCCTCGCCGGCGTGCAGGTCGCAGCCCAGGCGAACGCCCTTGCCCGACTCCTCGCCGTGGCGGGTCGGCGCGGCGTCGGAGCCGGGCTCCAGCACGGGCACGGGGCGGGCGGCGCCCGACTCGAAGTGCTGGCGCACGGCCCGCGCCAGCGGGTTGGCCTCGAACCCGACCGCGTCGCGCAGCAGGAAGTGCGCCAGGTCGGGGCTCGTCCCCGCCAGCCGCCGCAGCGCCCGCGCCACCCCGCCCTGGCTGACGAGCAGGTAGTCGTTGCCGGGATCCTTGCGATGCTGGTACGCCGACAGGCAGACGCTCATCGCCAGCCGCGTCCGCATCAGGTCGAACAGCACCTCCAGCTCGGCCGGGAGCAGCGGCGTCACCTCGTCGTAGCCGCTCACCAGCGGCAGCACCGCCCGCAGGGGGTCGTCGTGCCCCTGCATCGCGTAGGCCCCGGCCACGGCCGCCCCGCACACGCGCGGGCTCCACACCACGTCGCCGAAGTCGATGAGCCCCGCGACGCCGCTGTCGTCCACCAGGATGTTGAGCTCGTTCGCGTCGTTGTGGACGACCTGGTGGGGGAGCGCGGCCAACCGTGGGGCGACGTGCTCGCCGTAGCGGTCGAACGCCTCGCGCACCAGCGGCCGCAGGTCGTCGGCGACGAGGGGCGCCAGCTCCGCCACCTGCGGTGCGCTGGTCAGGTTCCACAGCAGCTCGCGGCGCATCGCGGGATGGGTGAAGTCCCGCAGGGCCAGGTCGACGCCGGCGACCCGGCGGCCGAGGTCGCGCAGCAGCTCCCCGGTCGGCTCGACCTCCGCCCAGGGGCGGCCGTCCATCCAGGTGAGGACCCTGGCGATGCGCGGGCCGCCCGGCCAGGAGACGGTGACGGAGCACCGCCCGTCCACGGCCGGCACCACCCGTGGCGCGGGCGGCGGATCCGCCCGTCCGGCCAGGTGCAGCAGCGCCGCGTCCTGCAGGTCCAGCTCGGTGGGGTCGGTGCCGGGCGCGTGCAGCTTGACGACGTACCGCCCGCCGGCCGTGCTCAGCCGGAAGTTGCGGTCGCTCTCCCCGGGGAGCGGCCGTACGCGGCCCTCCAGCCCGTAATGCCGGTGGGCGATCTCGGCGGCGCGGTCCAGCTCTGTCACGGCGTCTCTCCTCCCGAATGTGATCGAACGATCGCTCAAAAAACACGCGATGTCAAGACCCCGGACCCGCGCCGGACTCAGTCGCCGGAGGGCTCCTCGCGGGGCTCGATGGCCAGCTCGACCCGCTCCAGCAGCAGGTCCGGGTCAGGCATGGCGAGGTCCTGGACCTGGAGGAGGCGCCCCTCGCGTTGCGCGCCCATCAGCGACAGCGCCATGTCGGCGAACCGCTCGCACAGCTGCGGGATACCGAGCTCGCCGTCCGGCCGGTACCAGTGCGCGATCCCGGTGGCCATCTGCAGCAGCGCCAGGCGCGCGACGCTGCCGCGGTCCTGGAAGACGCCGTCGCGCACGCCGGCCCGCAACGTGTCGGCCCACACCGCCTCGTAGGAGTCCCGCAGCCGCAGGATGTCCTCGCGGGCCTCGCCTGTCAGCGCCTGGAACTCGTGGTCGGCGACCTTGGCGGCGCGCGGGTTGCGCGCGTGGAAGGCGACGTGCACGGCCATCAGCGCCGCCAGACGCTCGGCAGGGTCGTCGATGTCGCGCAGCGTCTCCTCGCTGCCGGAGACCAGCACGTCCATGACGCGGCGGGTGACCGCCTCCAGCATCTCGTCCTTGGAGGAGGCGTAGTAGTACATCCCGGAGACCGCGACTCCCGCGGTCTCGGCGATGTCGCGGATGCCCGTGCCGTGGAACCCCCGCTCGGAGAAGAGCCAGCAGGCGGCGCGGAGCAGCTGGAACTCCGTGCGCACCGAGCGCGCGCGCCGGGAGGACTTCGCCTTCATCCGGCCACCGCTGGTCCGCTGGCCTCCGGGCTGGTTGGTGGTCGCCATGATCCTGAACTATTCCATAGCCAGGGCGGTCGCCGGGTTCGTCACCGTCAGCGCCGTGATCTCCGCCTCGGTCAGACCCATGCGGCGCATCAGCGGGATGGCGTTCTCCAGGATGTGCGTGTAGCCGGGGCCGCCGTAGCGGCGCAGGTAGACCTTCTGGCAGATGTCCTGGGCGATCAGCAGCCGGTCTCCGAAGCCCGCCTCGATCAGCATCTGGAGCCACTCGACGCGCGTACGGTCGTTGGGCCGGCGGGCCTCGGGGTTGAAGGCGTAGTAGCTGGACTCCTGCCCGAACAGGTCCAGCTCCAGGTAGCAACCCGTACGGGCGAGCTCCAGCAGGTCCTCGGACCGCCACAGGGTGCGGTCGAGATGGGACATGATCACCCGAGTGGGGTCGCCGCCCGCGTCCAGGACCGTGCGCACGGCTTCGAGAGGCGCCTGCGGGTGGCGGCCGGGGTGGATCTGCAGGGGCGCGCCCGTGACCTGCTGTGCGCGACAGGCGGCGCGCAGCACTTTCTCCTCGGCGGGATGCACGGGCCAGCTCAGACCGATCTCGCCGATGAGCCCCGCGCGCACGCCGGTGTCGCCGACGCCGTCCCGCACGTCCGCGACGATCTCCTCATGGACGGCTTCGAGTGGCGCTTCGGCGAGCCCGGCCGGATGGTAGTCGCGGCAGTAGTAGCCGCTGCCCATCACGATGTGGACCCCGCTGCCGCGCGAGACGCGGGCGAGCCCGAGCGGGTCCCGGCCCAGCCCGACCGGCGTGGAGTCCACCACGGCGCCCCCGCCGGCCGCGCGGTAGAGGGCCAACTCCTCGGTGGCGTCCTGCTCGGACAGCAGCCGCAGGTTGTCGATGTTCAGGACCGCGCGCTTGATCCAGTCGTGGTTGTCGAGGCGAACGGGCTCGGCGACGCGGGCGCGGACCGACGCGGGGAACTCCTGCCGGATGGACGACGCCGGCGACCCGTCGCCCGCCACCGGCTCCAGGCCCCAGGGCCGCACGATGGCCGACATGTCGGACAGCACGTGCTCGTGCGGCTGCGTGTGGCCGAGTTCGGACGGTTCGACGTCTCCGAGGACGGTACGCACGCGGCGACGCGGAAGTGTTGTCACGGAGTTATTCTATCGATCGTTTGGACAAAGAACGATGGCCTTTGTGAGGCGATGCGCCGGATGTCCTGACGGTGGCGGTGTGCTCTGGCAGCATGGCGGCGTGCATGTCGGCCATCCCATGATTCGCGCGCTGCGCGCCGCGGTGTTCACGGCCGTCTGCGTGCTGGTCTCCGCCGCCCTGCACGTGCTGGTGGGCGGAGGCGGGATGCGGCCGGGCGGGCTCGCGGCGGCGATGGCGGCGATCTGGGCCGGCGCCTACCTGCTGGCCGGTCGCCGGCGGGACTGGCCGGAGCTGCTGGCCCTGTGCGCGGTGTCCCAGTACGGCCTGCACCAGCTCTTCTCCGGCTCCTCCCCGGTGAGCCCCGTCTTCTCCTCCGGCCACGAGCACGGCCCCGGGCTCGCCATGCCGATGATCCACCTGGCCGCGGCGATGTGCTCGAGCTGGTGGCTGGCTCGCGGCGAGCTGGCCCTGGTGATGCTGCTGCATCTGAACGCCGTGTGCGTGGCAGGCGTGCGTACCCTGCTCGCGGCCGTGATCACCGTCCTGGCGCCCCTCGCGATCATCGGGCGTCCCCCTTCCGCGCCGGCACGGCGGGAGCCGGCCCCTCGCGTTCCCGCGCTGCTGGCCGTTGTCGTGCCCCGTCGCGGGCCGCCTGCCTTCCCGGCGGCCCGCGGCTGACCCGCGGGTCCCCGAACGCCTGATCCGGCGCCTCCCCGACAGGCGCCATGACCTTCTCCGGCATGCCGCCGGGGCCCCATGACTTCGGAGTTCCCCATGACCTTTCTTCGGCGTGCCCTCGTTCCGGCCGTCGGCGCCGTACTCGTGCTGCTCCTGACCTCGCCCGCCGCCCTGGCCCACGACCGTCTCAAGGCCAGCAACCCGGCCGACCGCGCCAAGCTGAAGAGCCTGGAGACGATCGAGCTGGAGTTCACCTCGCACATGCAGCTGCCCACCATCGTGCTCGACGGCCCCGGCGGCAAGCCGGTCCCGCTCGACAAGCCACGCGTTCAGGGCAACAAGGTCTTCGCCCGGCCCACCGGCACGTTGCAGGAAGGTCGCTACCGGATCGCCTGGCGTGTGGTCTCCTCCGACGGCCACCCGATCCAAGGGGAACTCGCCTTCACCATCACCGCCCCGGACCCCTCGCCCGGCCCTTCGGAGGAGACGTCCACTCCGGCGAGCTCTCCCGATACTTCGGAGAGCTCTCCCGAGCCGCAACCCGCCTCCGCGCAGCCGCCCTCCTCGTCGCCGGTGGCAGCCACCCGGGCCGACCGCACGTCGGGGCTGCCGGGATGGTTGTGGGCGGCGCTGGCGGTGGTCCTCGCGGGCGGCGCGGCCGTCGTCCTCGCCGCGCGTCGCAAGCCCGGCCCCGGCCGCGGCTGATCGCCGGGGATCGCCGGGGATCGCCGGGGATCGCCGTGGATCGGTGTGCCGTCACGGTTGGCGGCACGCTGATCCGTCGGCGATGATGATCGCTGAAGGAGGTACCTTGCGCCATGACATGACCCGGGCAGGCGGGGATCTCGCCCGGCGAAAGAGACTTCCGGCGCCTGTGGGCGGGCACGACCGTGAGCCAGCTGGGCTCGGCGGTGAGCATGGTCGCCCTGCCCGTGGTCGCCATCACCGTGCTGGACGCCTCGGCTTTCCAGGTCGCCTTGTTGTCGGTGATTCAGGCGGTCACAATTGTCGTCGTCGCATTTCCCGCGGGGCGGTATATCGAATTCCGGGCCAAACGCCCGGTCATGATCTGGTCAGATATCGCCAGATGTATTTTGCTGTTCAGCATTCCGATCGCGGCGTTCTCCGGGCTGCTGACATTCGCTCACCTCTGTGTCGCCGCGCTGGGCAACGCCGCCGGCCAGATCGCCTCGTCCGGGGCGGCGCAGGCGCATCTGAAGGCTCTCGTCCCCGCCGAGCGGCTCATGAGCGCCAACAGCCGCCTGGAGTCGACCCGCTGGTTGAGCGTGCTGGTCGGCCCGTCCCTGGCCGGTCCGCTCATCGGCGTCCTGTCGGCGGTCGGCGCGCTGATCGTCGACGCCGTGTCGTTCGTCGTGAGCGCCTGGTCGATCCGGTCGCTGCGCACGCCCGAGCCGCCCCCGCCCGCGCCCGAGCCGAGCCCCTCCCGGCGGGCGGAGCTGTTCGCCGGGTGGGGCTTCGTGCGCGGGCATCCGGTGCTGCGGCGGATGTTCGCGAGCTGGCTCGTCTTCGCCGGCACGAGTGCGATGGCGACGCCGCTGAGCTCGCTGTTCTACCTGCGCGACCTGGGCTTCACCCCCTGGCAGTACGGCCTGCTCATGGGGCTCCCTTCGCTCGGCGGCTTCCTCGGCGCGCGGCTCACGCCGAGGCTGAGCAGGAGGTTCGGCATGGTCCGCGGCCTGTGGTGGGTGAGCCTCTGGCGCGGCCCCTGGTACGCGCTCATCCCGCTGGCCTCACCCGGCACCGCGGGCCTGCTCCTTTGCGGGTCCGGCTTCGCGGGCGTGCTGTTCTTCTCCGGCCTGGCGAACTCCACCATGACCACCTACCGCCAGCTCGGCACCCCGGACCACCTGCTGGCCAGGGTGTCGACGCTCTGGATCTTCGCCACGAACGTCACCCAGCCGCTCTTCATCGCCTTCGGCGGCCTGGTCGCGAGCACGCTCGGCACGCGGACGGGCCTGTTCCTGGTCGCGGCCTTCATGTGCGTGTCCGGCCTGTTCCTGCCCCGGCGCTCGGAGGATCACGTCTGAGACCCCAGCCGGGCGCGCAGCCCGAGCAGGACGTCGACCACCAGGAACGCGGCCAGCGAGATGCCCATCAGCGGCAGGAAGACCCCGACGGCCACGGCCAGCAGAGCGAGCGGCGCCAGCAGGGCCCAGGACACGTTCCGCCAGCCACCCCGGGGGTACGGCTTGCCGAAGCCGCGGGTGGGCCGGCGGCGCCACCACATGCGGTAACCGAGCACGATCAGCGCGATCAGGCCGACGGCCAGGAGCGCCAGAAGGATCTGGTTGGCCAGGCCGAACAGCAGCCCCATGTGCCCGTCGATGCCCCACCGGGCGAGCTTGGCGGCCAGCGAGTAGTCGGCGAAGCGCAACTCGGCGCTCACCTGGCCGGAGGTGGCGTCGACGGCGACCTGGTCAAGGCGGGTGGGCGCGGTCTTGTCGATCTCCTTCACCAGGTAGGGCGCGCCGGCCTTGGCGGGCCAGGTGATCTCCAGCGGGCCGGACAGTCCTTTGGCGGCGGCCGCCTGGGCGACGCGGTCCACCCCGACGTCGGCCCCACCGGCGTGATGTCCGGCGGTCGCGGTGTGCGCGGCGTGGTCGCCGCCCGAGCCGCCCGAGCCGCCCGAGACGTCGATCGACGGGGTCGTCCAGTCGAGCGTCGCGCGCAGCTCGTCGACGTTGGCTCCGGCGTACTTGGACCAGGTCAGGCCGGTGGCGGACAGGAACAGCAGGCCGAGCACCGCCCACAGGCCGATCGAGCCGTGCCAGGACAGCGTGCGGCGGAGCCCGCCGGCGGCGCGGTCGGGGACGATGAGATGGCGCCGGTTGCGGCGGCGCCGGGCGACCCAGAGGACCAGGCCGCCGAGCGCGACCACCCACAGCCAGCTGGCGGCCAGCTCGCTGTAGATCCGTCCCGGCTCGCCCAGGTGGAGCTGGCGGTGGAGGGTGGAGATCCAGGCGCGTACGGGCAAAGCTCCGGAGCTGCCGTAGCTTTCCAGCGTGCCGCGCACCTGGCCCGTGGAGGGGTCGACGAAGACCGCCAGCTGGGTGCTCTCGGCCAGGCCCGGCTGGTTGATCAGCACGCGGGTGGTCTGGCCCGGCTCGGCGCCGGGCCGTACCGCGGTGACGGTGCCCTGGGGGTGGGCCGCGCGGGCCGCCGCGACCTGCGCGCTGAGGGGCAGGCTGGTCCGGCCGGCGGGCGCGGTGAGCTCGTGCTGGTAGACGACCTGCTCGATCTGGTACGAGGCGGCGTACATCAGGCCGGTGCACGCGGCGACGAGCAGGAAGGGGGCGATGAGGACGCCCGCGTAGAAGTGTAGCCGCAGCACCAGCGGGCGCAGCGCGGCCCAGGCGGTCCGCTCACGGGACGGCGGGGGGACGTGATCGACGGTATTGCCGACGTCGGCGGTCGAGGTCATCAGGCGTTCTCCACTCACAGCGCACGCGGATGCGCGTGCTCTCGACAAGGATTCGAGGTCCGCCGCGCCGTTCACCGGGCGTGGCGGAACACGGGCCGGTGGCCCGGAAAGGATCAGATGAGGGAGAGACGCGCCGGCGGGCCCCGCCGGAAGTTCGCCGCCGCGAACAGGCGCTGGAGGAAGGCGTCGTGGTCGTCCCACGCCGCGGGCCGGACACCGTACGGGCTCGGCTCGACCAGCCCGCTCGTCAGGACCGAAAGGGCGCTCCACCAGCGGCCGACGGACGCGACGGCGAGATGGAGCAGCGCGGCCAGCGCGCACTCGCCCCGCGCCAGCCACCAGGCCGAGATGACCGCCGTCATGGCGTGCACCAGGAACATGCCCACGCCCGTGGCGTGCTCATGAGGCGGCGGCACGTCGGCGGCGCCCGCGCCGAACAGCAGATGCATGCCGTACTGGGCGGCGAAGCAGGCCGCGAGCAGCACCTCCATGCCGCGCTGGCGGCCGGCGAGCAGGAACGCGCCCGTCCAGGTCAGTGCGAGCGCGCCGAGCAACGTGCCCGCGCGCACCGGATCGCCGCCGGCCAGTCCGTGCAGGGCAGCCGAAACCAGCACGCAGACCGCCGCGAACACCGCGGCGCGTATTGCGCGCAAGAAGGGCCGGCCGACATGCACCCGGTCATAGTGCCATGTGATCGAGAATTCGTATATACGGAATTTGGATCTTAAAAAACATTGCCTGTCGCTTGAACCCAGCCTCAGGAACCTGCGTATCCCACCTAAAGGCGAGCCGTGAGCGCGCCTGGTGGTATTACGGGAAAGGTTCGCGCCAATGACCCTGTCCGTCGCGGTTAAGGGAATGAGCTGTGGCTGCAGTGCCTCGACGATCCGGGCACAGGTCCTGCCACTGCGGGGCGTCGAGCGGGTGGAGGTGGACGTGCTGGGGGGCCGCGTCACCGTGAGCGGAGGCCCGCTGCTCGAGGAGTCGCAGGTGCGCGCGGCGATCGTCGAGGCGGGATACAGGGTGGCCTCCTGATCGTCCGTGGCGAGAGGCGCCTGAACTGAGGACGGCGGCACCGGTGTGCGAAGATCTGTCCGCGATGGGTCCGTTGTCGGTGGTGCGGTGGGTGCGCGCGGCGAGCTTCGCCGCCACGTGCGCCGCCCTGGCCATGCTCGGGCACCTGGCGGGCGGGGGCTACTTCGACGCGGTGTCGACACTGGGCGGCTTTCTGCTCCTGCTGCCGGTCGCGCTGGCCCTGACCGGACGTGAGCGCAGCCTGGGCGCCATCCTGCCCGCGACGGCTCTGTCGCAGGTCGTCCTGCACGTCCTGCTGAGTCAGGGCGCCGCCCACCACGCGATGGCCTCCCTCGGGGCCGTCCCGGGCGAGGCGCAACTCCATCATGGAGGCTCCCCGAGCTTCGGGATGCTGGTCATGCACGCGCTGGGCGTGCTGCTGACCTCCGCCTGGTTGCGGTGGGTCGAGTCGGGCCTGTGCGCCCTGGTCCGGCAGGTGGCCGGACGGGTGCTGCGCCCGCTGCTGGTCCTGGTCTTCACGGTGGCCGGGTGCACGGCCACCGGTCCGAGGTCGATCGCGTACGCGGGTGAGGACGAAACCCCGCCTATTCGCGCCTTCCTCCGACATGCCCTCGTAGGGCGGGCACCTCCTGGAGCGCACGCAGGGACCGCCTGATCCGGCGTCGGCCGTCAGCGCCGATTCCCGGGGCCGTTTCCCCATGCCTTTTTCCCGAATAAGCCCGACACCGGGCGTGCCGTAGCGCCGCCCGGCGCCGCGCGTTGCCGCGATGCGCCGGTCACCGTCATGACCCGCGCCGGTCTCGCGTGCCTCCAGACTCGACCTCGAAGAGAGCAACATCGATGAATCCCTGTCATGTGCGCCGTCCGCTGGCCGCCGCGCTCTGCGCGCTGATGGCCCTGACCGGCTGCGGTGACCCCGGCGGCTCCGTGAGCGGATCCGCCGCCGTCCCCACCTCGTCCGGTTTCCCCCTGACCTTCGACAACTGCGGCATGAAAGTCACCTTCCGGCGTCCGCCGCAGCGCGTGCCGATCCTCAACGGCACCAGCGTGGCCGAGGTGGAGAGCTTCATCATGCTCGGCCTGGACAAGAGCGTCCTGGCCAACGCCCAGAGCTACGGCGTCTCCGACGACCCCGCGATGATCGGCAGGATCAAGGCGCTGCCGACCGGCGGGCTGACGATGAACAAGAACTTCGACGTCCCCGCCGAGCAGGTGCTCAAGCTCAAGCCCGACCTGGTGGTGTCCACCTGGTCCGGCGGGTTCGACGCCAAGAACGGCTTCGCCACCCGCGAGCAGCTCGCCGCCGCCGGGATCACCTCGCTGGTCAACCCGGTCAACTGCGCGATGGGCAAGCCCGCGGCCACGGAGGAGGAGAAGCGCGCCTACCGCAACCAGTCGATCAACTCCTCGCTGGAGTTCATCGCGCTGCTCGGGCGCGTCTTCGACGTCCAGGACCGCGCCGCCGACCTGATCGGCAAGCTGCGCGCCCGCGTCGAGGCCGTACGGGCGCGGGTCGCGGGCCGGCCCGCCAAGAAGGTCCTCATCGCCTATCCCGGCATGGCCATGATGAACGCCAACGGGCTGCCCGCCGTGATGACCGGCGGCATCTACGACGACGTGATCAAGGCGGCCGGCGGCGTCAACGCCTTCGCCGGGCAGAGCTCGGACACCACCCGCACCCTCAACACCGAGCAGCTCGCCACCGCCCAGGTGGACGTGCTCGTGGTCGGGCAGTTCACGCCGGACGAGCAGCCCGAGGCGGAGGCGGCCAAGCTGTTCGCCGCCTACCCGCACTGGGCCGCGTCGAAGTCCAGGACGTACGCGGTGGTCTCCGACGGGGTGTATCTCGGCCCGCTCAACGCCGTGGCCGTGGAGAAGCTCTCCAAGGTGGTCCACCCCGGTGACTGACATCCTCACGCCCGCACCGGCGACCAGGGCCGCGCCGTCGCGGCGCCCGCACCTCGTCTCCGGGCCCGCCACCGGGCTGCTGCTGGCCGCGCTGGTCGTCGCGCTGGTCGCGGCCCTGGTGGCAGGCATCTCCGTCGGCTCGGTCAACCTTCCGCTCGGCCAGGTCTGGGGTGTGGTCTGGGCCCATCTGACCGGGCGCGGCGCGCAGGCCGATCCGCTGCTCAGCCAGGTCGTCTGGGACCTGCGCACCCCTCGGGCGCTGCTGGCCGCGCTCGCCGGGGCCGGCCTGTCGGTGGCCGGGGTCGCGCTGCAGTCCCTCGTACGCAACCCGCTCGCCGACCCGTACGTGCTGGGCGTGTCCTCGGCCGCCTCGCTCGGGGCCGTGCTGGTCCCCGCGCTGGGCAGCGCCGCCCTCGCCGGGACGCTGGGCGTCACCGGAGCCGCCTTCGCCGCCGCCCTGCTGTCGGCGCTGCTGGTGTACGTGCTGGCGCAGCGCGCGGGCCGGCTGCTGGACTCCTGGCTGGTGCTGACCGGCGTGGCCGTCGGCTACCTGTGCGCGGCGGCCACCACGTTCGTGCAGCTCCAGCTCAACCCGACCGAGCTGCAGGGCATGATGTTCTGGCTGATGGGCAGCGTCGCCGGCGCGTCCTGGGCCGACCTGGGCGTGCCCGCCCTGATCGTCGTCTGCTGCCTGGCCTGGCTGTCCCTGCAGGCCCGCGCGCTGAACGCGCTGCTGGCCGGGGAGGAGGCCGCCATCGCCGTCGGCGTGCCGGTGGCGGTGCTGCGGATCGGGCTGCTCGTGGCCGGATCGCTGCTGACCGCCACCGTGGTCAGCGTGGTCGGCGGCATCGGCTTCATCGGGCTGATGATCCCGCACATGGCCAGGTTCGTCGTCGGGGCCGACCACCGCCGGGTGCTGCCCGTGTCGCTGCTGGCCGGGGCGCTGTTCCTGGTGCTGGTGGACCTGGCGGCCCGGATCGCCGACCGGCCCAACGAGCTGCCGGTGGGCATCTTCACCACCGGGCTCGGCGTTCCGTTCTTCCTGTGGCTGCTGCGCCGCCGATCAAGTGGAGGCACCGATGCGGCTTGACCTGGCCGGAGTCAGCGCCCGGATCGACGCCCGCCCCATCGTCGAGGACGTGAGTCTGACGGCCGGGCCGGGGGAGCTCGTCGCGCTCATCGGACCGAACGGCAGCGGCAAGTCCACCCTGCTGCGGACCGTCTACCGGTCGCTGCGCCCGTCCGGCGGCGTGGTCCGGCTCGACGGCCAGGACCTGTGGGGGATGCGGCCCCGCCAGGCCGCCCGGCACCGCGCCGTGCTGCCCCAGCACAGCCAGGTCGCCGACGGGCTGTCCGCCGCCGACGTCGTCGCCACCGGCCGACACAGCCACCAGCGGCTGCTCGACCGGGAGAACGCCGCCGACCGCGCGGCGGTCGCCACCGCGCTGGAACGGGTCGGCATGGCCTGGGCGGCCGACCGGCTGATGCCGACGCTGTCGGGCGGGGAGCGGCAACGCGTGCTGCTCGCCCGAGCGCTGGCCCAGCAGGCGCCGCTGCTGGTGCTCGACGAACCCACCAACCATCTGGACGTCGGCTCCCAGCTCCTGCTGCTGGACCTGATCCGCTCCCTCGGCCTGACCCTGCTGGCCGCCCTGCACGACCTCGACCAGGCCGCCGCCTACGCCGACCAGGTCGTCGTCCTGCGCGACGGTCGGGTCGCCGGGCACGGCCCGCCTCTGGAGGTGCTGACGCCGGCGTTCATCGAGGAGGTCTTCGGCGTACGCGCGCACATCAGCCCGCACCCGATAACCGGCCGCCCGCACATCGCCGTGGCCTCACCCGCACCGTGAAAGTGCGCCGGCCGGTCCAGGGGCCGGCCGGCGCCCAGGTCAGTGGCCCGCGTGCTGCTGAGGCTTGGCGGCGACCCACTCCCTGGCCGCCTCGGCGCGATCGCGCAGTGCGGCGAGGAGTTCGGCCAGGTTCTCGTGGTCCATGTACGACGTCTTACCGATGTCGTCGATGTGAGTGGTCACCTGGCCGGACAGGCCGGTCACCGCGCTGAGTGATGCGATGATTTCGCGGGTCTCCGCAGCGTTCAGATCGCACATGGCCTCACCGTACGCATCGCGTGGCCGTTCGCACATAGGCGAGCGGGCGAGGATTCCCGAGCCGGCAGGCAAGGAAGAGGCTCTTTCCCACGCGATGCTTTATCGATAAAGTAGCCGCCGCCGCTTACCGAGAAAAGGTGCTAACCATGAGTGACGCTGTCGTGTCCGCCGTGCTCAATGTCGACGTCAAGGGCCCCGTGATCAGCAGACATGTGTACGGCCACTTCGCCGAACACCTGGGCCGGTGCATCTACGGCGGTTTCTACGTGGGCGAGGACAGTGACATCCCGAACGCCGGCGGGATCCGGCTGGACGTCGTCGAAGCGCTGCGCGCCTTGAACATCCCCAACCTGCGCTGGCCCGGCGGCTGCTTCGCCGACGAGTACCACTGGATGGACGGCATCGGCCCGAAGGACCAGCGTCCGGCGATGGTGAACACCCACTGGGGCAACGTCGAGGAGAACAACCACTTCGGCACCCACGAGTTCATGGCCCTGTGCGAGCTGCTCGGCGCCGAGCCGTACATCAGCGGCAACGTCGGCTCGGGCACGGTGAAGGAGATGAGCGACTGGGTCGAGTACCTCACCCGGGACGGCGACTCCCCGATGGTCCGCCTGCGCAAGGCCAACGGGCGTGAGGAGCCGTGGCGGGTGCGCTTCTGGGGGCTGGGCAACGAGGCGTGGGGGTGCGGCGGGCACATGACCGCCGAGCAGTACGCCGCCGAGGCGCGCCGGTACGGCACCTACTGCCGCAACCACGGCGACAACCGGCTGTACCGCATCGCCGCCGGCGCCAACAGCGACGACTACGCCTGGACCGAGACGCTCATGAAGCAGCTGGGCGACCTGGGCTGTGCCTACCGGCCCCAGCCGTTCTACCAGGCGCTGTCGCTGCACTACTACACGATCCCGGGCACCTGGCAGGACAAGGGCGCCGCCACGGTGTTCGACACGGACGAGTACTACCGGACCCTGGTCAAGGCCGTCCACACCGACGAGCTCCTCACCGGCCACTCCAACGTCATGGACTGCTACGACCCGGGCCGTCAGGTGGGCCTGGTGCTGGACGAGTGGGGCACGTGGTGGAACGTCGAGCCGGGCACCAACCCCGGCTTCCTCTACCAGCAGAACACGCTGCGCGACGCGCTGGTCGCGAGCCTGCACTTCGACATCTTCCACCGCCACGCCGACCGGCTGGTGATGGCCAACATCGCCCAGACGGTGAACGTGCTCCAGGCGATGATCCTGACCGATCCCGACACCGGGGCGCTCGTGCTCACCCCGACGTACCACGTGTTCGAGATGAACAAGGGGCACCAGGACGCCACGTCACTGCGGGTCGATCTCCTCTCGGACGTGCCCACCCGCGAGGTGGGGCCGGACACGCTGGCGACCGTCTCGCTGTCGGCCAGCCGCAAGGACGACAAGGTGCTCATCTCGCTGTCCAACCTGGACACGGCCGACGCGGCCGACGTCGAGCTGGACCTGCGCGGGGGTGATGTCGGCGGGGTCGTCTCGCGGATCCTCACCGCCGGGGCGCCGCAGACCCACAACACGCCCGACGCGCCCGCCGCCGTCGCCCCGCGCTCCCACGAGCAGGTCACGGTCACCGGTACGCGCGTGCGGGTGCACCTGCCCGCCCACTCCTTCGTCACCGTGCAGGTCGACGTCGCATAACCGGCACCCTTGCGGGGCGCAGTAGGCTCGGGGCAGCGGCGGCCACAGTCGGAAGCGGCCGGATCGGATCCGGCCGAAGGGGCAGGACCTGAGGAGCGGCATGGTCACCATGGGCGACGTCGCCAAGCTGTCCGGGGTGTCGAAGATGACGGTCTCCAACGTCATCAACGACCGCACCGGGGTCAGCGACGAGGTCCGCCGCCGCGTGCTCGAAGCGATCCGCGAGTCGGGCTACCGCGTCAACGTCTCCGCCCGGACCCTCAGGTCCGGGCGGACCGGCGTCATCGGGCTGGCCGTTCCCGAGATCGACCGGCCCTACTTCGGCCAGCTCGCCGCCCACGTGATCGACGAGGCGCGGGGACGCGGTTTCCACGTCGCGATCGAGCAGACCGGCGCGGCCGCGGCCGGGGAGATCGACGCGATCTCCCATTCGTCCACCCTGCAGTTCGACGGGCTGATCCTCAGCGCGGTCGGGATCGACCCCCAGGACTCGCGGCTGACCGGCGGCGACTATCCGATTGTGATGCTCGGCGAGCAGGACTTCGCCGCGCGGCTCGACCACGTCGCCATGCCCAACGAGGAAGGCGCCAAAGCGGCGACCACGCATCTGGTCGACCGCGGCTGCCGCCGGATCGCGATGGTCACCGGCAGGTCCCTCGAAGGCGTGAACGTGGTGACGCGCCGCTACCGGGGCTACCTCGCCGGGCTCGCCGAACGGGGGCTCGACCCCGATCCGGCGCTGCGGTTCGCCGTCAGCGGGATGACGCTGGAAGGGGGCCGCGAGGCGGCCCACCGGCTCGTCGACTCAGGTCTCGAGGTCGACGGCGTGGTCGCGGTGAGCGACACCGTCGCCCAGGGGGTCTTCCGGGGCCTCGCCGACCGCGGCGTCCGGGTGCCCGACGACATCCGCCTCGTCGGGTACGACGACATCCCGGAAGCCGCGTACATGGTGCCCTCGCTGTCCACCGTGGCCCCCGACCACCGGTGGATGGCCGCGAAGGCGGTCGAGCTGGTGACCGCCCGCATCCAGGACCCGTCACGCCCGGCCGGCGAGCACACCGCGCCCTTCGAACTGGTGGTCCGCGAGTCCACCCGCTGACGACCCCGGGCGGGGGTCAGGTCCTCGGGTCCGGGCCGGTGAGCACGTCGAAGGCGTGGAGGCGGTGGGCGGCGAAGAGCGTCAGGGCGCGCTCGGTGTCACGGGCGCGCAGGGCGGCGGCCAGCTCCCGGTGCTCCTCGGGGATGTGCGCCAGGTAGTCCGCGGAGCGGACGCCGATCCGCGTCAGCAGGAACAGGTGGACCTGCGAGCGGATGGCCTGCCACGCCTCCTCCAGGCGCCGGTGCCGGGCCGCGGCGTAGACGGCGTCGTGGAAGGCGATGTCGCGGCGCACCATCTCGTGCTCGTCCTCGACGCGCCTCATGCGCTCGGCCGCCTGCTCGACGGCCGCGAGGTCGTCGTCCGAGGCATGGGCGGCCACCTGCCGGACCGCGAGCTGTTCCAGGGCGGCGCGCAGGCTGTCGAGCTCGGTGACGTCCGCCGGGGAGAGCGTGGTGACGGTGGCGCCGCGGTGCCATGCGCTGCGGACCAGGCCCTCGCGTTCCAGCCGGAGTAATGCCTCGCGTACGGGGCCGCGGCTGACATCGAGCGCGCCGGACAGCTCCACCTCCCGCAGCTGCGCTCCGGGGGCGTAGGTCCCGGCGAAGATGGCCTCCCGGATGCGGTCCGCGACCTCGTCGGCCAGCCCCCGGCGGCGGGCCGGCGCCACCCTGCCCTGTTCACTCATGGCTCCAGCCTCTCACGGGCGCCCCTACCGCGAGCGTTTGTCGTAATGTTAACATTCGGACATTCTAGGCAGAAGGGAAGTCCCCATGACCTCGATCCCCCGGTTCCACCTGGCCATGCCCGTCGACGACCTGGCCGTCGCGCGCCGCTTCTACGGCGAGGTGCTGGGCCTCGAACAGGGCCGCAGCGCCGACACCTGGGTGGACTGGAGCCTGCACGGCCACCAGTTCGTGACGCACCTGGCGCCGGCCCGCGCGCAGCGGATCCACAATCCGGTCGACGGCCATGACGTCCCGGTGCCGCACTTCGGCCTGATCCTGACGATCCCCGAGTTCCACCGGCTCGCCGACCGGCTGCGCGCGGCGGACGTCGAGTTCGTCATCGAGCCTTATCTGCGTTTCGAGGGGCAGGCGGGGGAGCAGTGGACGATGTTCCTGCTCGACCCCGCGGGGAACGCGCTGGAGTTCAAGGCGTTCGCCGACGACTCCCAGGTCTTCGCCGTCTGATTCGGCCCGTCACCGCCGCTGCCCGCCGGTTGACCTCAATTCCGGTTGAGGTTGCACGCTATGGGGGTCATGTCGGAAAGAGGGCAGGAGTGAGCGGCGATGCGGGTGGTTCGGGTGACCGGGTTCGGCGGGCCTGAGGTGCTGGTGCCCGGGGAGGCGCCGGATCCGGTGGCCGGGCCGGGGCAGGTCGTGGTCGAGGTGGCGGTCGCGGGCGTGACGTTCGTCGAGACGCAGATCCGGCGCGGCACCGACCAGTGGCATGCCCGGCCGGAGTTGCCGTACGTGCCGGGCGGGCTGGTGGCCGGCCGGGTGAGCTCGGCCGGAGAAGGGGTGGATCCGGCGTGGGCGGGCCGGCGGGTCATCGCCGGGACGGGGGAGACCGGCGGTTTCGCCGAGCGGGCCGTGGCCGTGGCCGAGGACCTGTTCCCGGTGCCGGACGGGCTGGAGTTGCCGGAGGCCGTCGCCCTGCACAGCGACGGCAGCACCGCGCAGGGACTGATCGAGGGCGCCAAGGTCCGTCCCGGCGAGTGGGTGCTGGTCGAGGCGGCGGCCGGCGGCGTCGGCAGCCTGCTGGTGCAGCTGGCCCGTACGGCGGGCGCACGCGTCGTCGGGGCCGCCCGCGGATCGCGGAAGCTCGACCTGATCCGGGAGCTGGGCGCCGAAGCCGCGGTCGACTACTCCGAACCGGGCTGGACCGGGCGGGTGCTGGAGGCGACCGGCGGGGCCGGGCCGGATGTGGTCTTCGACGGCGTCGGCGGGGAGATCGGGCGGGCCGCGTTCGAGGTGACGGCCCGTGGCGGCCGGTTCTCGGTGCACGGCGCCTCCAGCGGCGAGGTCACCGTCGTCGATCCCGCGCGACGCGAGGACGTGGACGTGATCGGCATCGAGCAGCTCTTCGACTTCGGCCCGCACCTGGCGCGGTGGGCGGAGCAGATGATGGCGCAGGCGGCCGCGGGGCTCGTCCGGCCGGTCATCGGGCAGACCTTCCCCCTGGAGCGCGCCGCCGACGCGCACGCCGCGATCGAACACCGCACCGCGCTGGGGAAGACCCTGCTGCTGATCTGACGGCGCCGGCTACGGCGGCCACCAGCTGTGCGGCGGCCTCAGGCGCGAGAGCCGCGGAGGTGGGCGATGCCCATGTCCAGGGCGGCCTCCAGGTGAGTGACCTCGCCGGTGGACATCTGGATCAGGACGCCGCCCTGGATGCCGGCGAGCAGGGCGGCCGCCGCGTGGTCGGGGTCCAGGCCCGGGTCGATCTCGCCGGCGTCCTGCATGTGCCGTACGCCGGTGGCGATCTCGGCCTGCCAGCGGCGCATGAGCTCGATGACCACGGCCTGGGCGGCGGGCGTGCGGTTGCCCAGCTGCGAGGTGACCGAGTTGAGCGGGCACCGGCGGCCCTGGCTGCGGTAGTGGTCGACGACCGTGTCACGCCACCGCTGCCAGGCGGTCCACGAGGTCAGCTCGCCGAGCGCCGGCTGCTGGTTCTCCAGCACGCGGCCGGCCTCGAGGCGGGCCACCGCCAGCAGCAGCTCCTCCCGCCCGCCGGGGAAGTAGTGGAAGAGCTGGCTCTTGCTCGTGGCGGTCGCGGCCAGCACGTCGTCCAGGGTCGTGGCGGCCACGCCGAACTCGCGGATGTGCGCGGCGGCGCCCTCGAGGATGCGCTGCCGCGTCGCGGCCCCCTTGCGGGTGAGCGTAGGCATGGAGACCTCCCAGATTGGACTTGCTGGTCCATTTTAGCCTCGGCATCCTGGACCGCGAATCCGCACTTTCGCAAGGGAGAATCACCATGTCCGCACGTCTGCAGGGCCGCACGGCCCTGGTCACGGGCTCGACCGACGGCATCGGCACGGCCATCGCCCGCGCGCTGGCCGCCGAGGGCGCCCACGTCATCGTCAGCGGCCGGGACACGGCCAAGGGTGAGAAGGTCGTCGCGTCCATCGCCGAGGAGGGCGGGCGGGCCTCGTTCGTCCGCGCCGACCTCGCCGGAGGGCTGCCTGCCGTCCGAGAGCTCGCCGACGCCGCGCACCGGCTGGCCGGCGGCCCGCTGGACATCCTGGTCAACAACGCGGCGCTGCTGATCAACCCCGCCCCCACGGCCGAGGTGGCGGAGGAGCTCATCGACCAGGCCCTGGCCGTCAACGTCAAGGCCGCCTTCCTCCTCACCGGCCTGATCGCCCCCGCCATGGCGGCCCGCGGCAGCGGCGCGATCATCAACCTCGGGTCCATCTCCGGGCTGTTCGGCACGAGCGGCTCCGCCCTCTACAGCACCACGAAGGCCGCCGTCCACTCGCTGACCAAGTCCTGGGCGGACGAGTACGGCCCCTCCGGCGTGCGGGTCAACACCGTCGCGCCGGGCCCGACGTTCACCGAGAAGGTCGCCGCGATGGCGGAGTACCTGGCGCCGATGATCGCCGCCATCCCCTCGCGCAGGCCCAGCACCCCGGAGGAGGTGGCCAAGGCGGTGGTCTTCCTGGCCGGTGACGACGCCGCCAACATCCACGGCGCCACCCTCTCGGTGGACGGCGGGCGAGCCGCGGTCTGAGGCGGCCGGTCGCGTACGGCGGTCAGCGCGGGACGTCCCCGGTGGGCGCGAAGGTCTGCCGGTAGTGTTCGGCCGCCTGGGCCATGTCGGCGCTGATGAGCTCGAAGAACCGGCTGGCGGTCGCGAGCCGGACGCCCGCCGGGGTGTCGGCGCCGAGGATGTCGACACCCTCCCGGACCGTCTCGGTCCACAACATCATCGACCGGGTGCCCATCTGCCACGCCCGGTACCAGACCTCGGCGTCGATGATGTAGCGCTCGCGCCGGTTGTCCCGCTCGCGCCTGACGAGCCCCACCTGTTCGAGCCAGCCGACGCCTTTGGAGATCGACGCGGGGCTGACCCGCAGCCGCTCGGTCAGCTCGGTGACGGTCAGGTTGCCGGTGTCGCTGGTGAACAGGCAGGCCATCACCCTGGCCGCCATCGTCGGCACACCCCCGAACGTCGTCGTGAGCCGCTCCTCGAACTCCCGCACCGCCTGGGGGTCGCGCCTGCCCGCGTCCCCCGCGGCCGTGCTCGCCGGCGCGGCCGGCCGGCGGCGGGCGCGCCATCCGGTCGCCTGCTGCGCCCGGCCCGCGTGGTAGCCGTGCGGGCCGCCGTTGCGCGCGATCTCGCGGCCGATGGTCGACCTCGGCCGCCCCAGGCGACGGGCGATCTCCGCGTAGGTGAGCCCTTCCGCCAGCCCTTCCGAGATCTTGCGGCGGTCGTCGTACGTCAGGTGGCCTCCCGGCATGCGCCCTCCCGGCACGTCATCGTCAGGCGCAAGTATCGCCCCCGGTGGACCTGATTGCGACACCGCATCGGGGATTGTTGCATTTGCCGACACTGTCGTTGCGCCAGTTAATCCGCTCTGACCTGGGACAACGGCGTTCGTAACTTGCCGAATCCGCGAACGCATTCGTAGCGTTTCTCCATGCGTGAACGATCGCCGTTCACGCGGAGGGAAACCGACATGACCCAGCCACATCCCGCGCTGCCGACCGAGCGCCCCTTGGATCCTCCTCCGGGGCTCGCACGGCTCCGCGAGGAGGGCCGGCTGAGCTACCCGGACGGACACGTGGGATGGGTGGTGACCGGCCACGCTCTCGCCCGGCTCGTGCTCGCCGACCCCCGGTTCAGCGGGCGCATCGTCCCGCCGGAGGACCTGGCGATGCGCACCGACATGAGCGTTCACGGCGTCCACCGGCTCCCGGTCGCCTGGGACGCCTGAACGACATCACCCTCGAATCTCAAGGAGACCCCTGGCATGGTTGCCAAAGTATGCCTCGTGACCGGTGCCTCGTCCGGCATCGGCCACGCCACCGCGCTCGAGCTCCTGCACGGCGGCCACTTCGTGTACGGCGCGGCGCGGCGGGTGGGCAGGATGGCGGCGCTGCGCGACGCGGGCGGCCGCCCGCTGCCGGTGGACGTGACCAAGGAGGAAGACCTCAAGCGCGCCGTCGACACCGTCCTGGACGAACACGGCCGGATCGACGTCCTGGTCAACAACGCGGGAGCCGTCGTCCACGGCGCCGTCGAGGACACGCCGCTGGCGATGGCGCGAGACCTGTTCGAGGTCAACGTGTTCGCCGCGGCCCGGCTGGCCCAGCTCGTCCTGCCGCCGATGCGGCAGCAGGGCTCGGGCACGATCGTCAACGTCTCCTCGATCGGCGGCGAGCTCGCCTTCCCGCTCGGCGCCTGGTACTACGCCTCCAAGCACGCCCTGGAAGCCTTCTCTGACTCGCTGCGCATGGAGACCGCGCAGTTCGGCGTCCACGTCGTCGTCATCCAGCCCGGCATCATCAAGACCGACTTCGAGGCCGGGACCGCCCGGCAACTGCGGGAGATCTCCGGGAACGGGCCCTACCGGCAGATGGCCGAGGCCATGGCCGGCGCCGCCGAGACGCCGGCGGGCCACCAGAGCGACCAGGCCACCGACCCCGCCGTCGTCGGGGCGACGATCCGGGAGGCCGTCGAGTCGGACCGGCCGGAGACCCGCTACGTCGTGGGCTGGCAGGCCGAAGCCCTCCTCCAGCTCAACAGGTCCCTGCCGGACCGCGAATTCGACGCGCGCATCACCGGCTCCCTCAGATAACTCCGGCTCCACGAGAACCGCAATTCGGAGAAACCCATGACCCCTGCCATCGCCGTTTCCGGGCTCGTCAAGGCTTACGGGCCCGCGCGCGCCCTCGACGGGCTCGACCTCACCGTGAACCCCGGAGAGGTGCACGGCTATCTCGGCCCGAACGGAGCCGGCAAGAGCACCACCATCCGCATCCTGCTGGGCCTGATCCGGGCCACCTCCGGCAGCGCCAGGCTGCTGGGCGGCGACCCCTGGGCCGACGCCGTCGCGCTGCACCGGCGGCTGGCGTACGTGCCGGGCGACGTCGAGCTGTGGCCCAACCTCACCGGAGGCGAGGCCATCGATGTGCTCGGCCGGCTGCGCGGCGGCCTGGACGACCGGCGCAAGAACGAGCTGATCGAGCGGTTCGAGCTCGACCCGAAGAAGAAGGCGCGGACCTACTCCAAGGGCAACCGCCAGAAGGTCGCCCTCGTCGCCGCCCTCTCCGCGGACGTGGACCTGCTGATCCTCGACGAGCCGACGAGCGGGCTGGACCCGCTGATGGAGGCGGTGTTCCAGCAGGTCGTCGCCGAGGCCAAGGCCGCCGGCCGGACCATCCTGCTGTCCAGCCACATCCTCGCCCAGGTCGAGTCCCTCGCCGACCGGGTCACCATCATCCGGGACGGAAAGGTCGTGGAGTCGGGGACACTGGCGCAGCTCCGGCACCTGACCCGGACCACGGTCGTGGCCGAGACCGCCACCCCGGTGACCGGCCTCGACCGGCTGCCCGGCGTGCACGACGCGAAGACCGAGGGCGGGAGCGTGCGGTTCGGCGTGGACGCCGAGCACCTCGACTCCGCCATCCGGCACCTCACCACGTTCGGCATCGACGCGCTGGTCAGCCACCCGCCGACGCTCGAGGAGCTCATGCTCCGGCACTACGCGCACAAGGAGGCGGCATGACCACGACGGTCACGGGGACGCGCGGCCGTACCGGATCGAGAGTGGGGAGCAGCCACCTGACCGGCACCGGCGCGATGGTACGGCTGGCGCTGCGCCGCGACCGGATCAAGCTCACCCTCTGGCTGGTCGCGATCACGGCGCTCGTCCCGCGCTTCTACTACGCGGCCGTCAACGCGGTCGTCCCGACGCCCGAGGCCCTGGCCTCGGCCTCGCAGATGATCCGCGTCTCCTTCATGAGGGTGCTCGGCGGGCCGCTGTTCGGCGAGATCAGCACGCAGAGCTACTTCCTGGCCGCCTACTGGGTCGAGTTCCTGCTGGCCGCCGCGATCATGAACATGATGCTCATGACCCGGCACACCCGGGCCGAGGAGCAGACGGGCCGGGCCGAGCTCATCCGGGCGGCCGTCGTGGGCCGGCACGCCCAGCTGACCGCGGCGCTGATCGTCGCCGTGATCAGCAACGCCGCGCTCGCGGCCCTCACCACCGCCGCGACGGTCAGCATCGGGTTCCCCGCCGGCAGCGCGCTGCTGTTCGGCGCCTCGCTCGCCGCGACCGGGCTGCTGTTCGCCGGGGTCACCGCGGTCACCGCCCAGGTCACCGAGCACCCCCGGGGCGCGAACGGGCTCGCGGGCCTCGTGCTCTTCACGGCGTGGCTGCTGCGCGGCGCGGGGGCGCTGCAGAGCGAGGAGGGCGGCCCGCTGTTCTGGCTGTCGCCGATCGGCTGGTCGCAGCAGAGCCGGGTGCTGGGCGACGAGCGCTGGTGGCCGCTCGGACTCTCGGTCGTTCTCGCCGGGCTGCTGGTGGCGGGCGCCTTCGCGCTGGCGAGCCGCAGGGATCTCGGCGCCTCCTTGGTGGCCCCGCGTCCCGGCCGGGCGTCGGCGCCCTCCTGGCTGCGCTCGCCGTTCACGCTCGCGCTGCGGCTCCAGCAGGCGGCCGTCCTCGCGTGGGGAGCCGCGTTCCTCGCGGTCGGCCTCGTCCTGGGCGCCATGACCGGGGGCATGGCCGAAACCGACCTCCCCATCTTCTCCGGCGCGGACTTCGGGCGGGCCTGGATCAGCCTCATGGTGTTCACCGGGTCCCTCTACACCGGCGTCTTCGCGGTCCTGTCGGTCATCCGGCTGCGGGCGGAGGAGGTGCGCGGCCGGATCGCTCCCGTGCTGGCCGGGCCGACCGGCAGATCGACGTGGTACTGGTCGTCCCTGCTGGTCACCGCGCTCGCCGTGGTCGTCCTGCCGGTGGTGTACGGCGCCGCGCTCGGCGTAGGGGCCGCCCTGTCGACCGGCGAGCCCGGCCTCGTGGGAGAGGTCACCTGGGCGAGCCTGATCCGCGCCCCCGAGGTGCTGGTGCTGCTCGCCGTCCCGGCGGCGCTGCTCGGGATCGCCCCGCGGGCCGTGAACGCGGCCTGGGCGGTGCTCGTCTACAGCGGGTTCATGCAGGTACTGGGGTCCTACATGAACCTGCCGGGGTGGCTGGTGAACACGTCGGTGCTGTCCCACCTGCCCTGGCACCCGCTGGGGTCCTTCGCCCCGGTGGCCACGGTCGTGCTGACCGTGCTCGCCGCGGCGCTGGCGATCCTCGGCCTGTACGGGCTGCGCCGCCGCGACCTCGCCGCGGGCTGACGGGGGACGCGCTTGATCACGTCGAGGTCGTGCTCGATCACCACCACGGTGTTGCCGGAGTCGACGAGCCGGTGGAGCACGGCCAGCAGCTTGCGGACGTCGTCGGCGTGCAGCCCGGTGGTCGGCTCGTCGAGCACGTACAGGGTGCGGCCCCGGGAGCGGCGCTGCAGCTCGGCGGCGAGCTTGACGCGCTGGGCCGCGCCGCCGGACAGCGTGGTGGCGGGCTGCCCCAGCTTGACGTAGCCGAGCCCGACGTCGGCCAGGACCCGCAGGTGCCGCGTGATGATCGCGTGCTCGGCGAAGAAGGCCGCGGCCCCGGTGATGTCGCGGTGCCGGCCGGGCACTCTGTGCGCACGGTGCACGCGCCTGGCCAGGGCGGCGCGCTGGCGGGCGCCCTTGACGACGAGACGGTCTCTCACAGGCTCGAACCTAGTGCGCACGCCGCCGCGTCGTTATCGCATCGTTATCTGGCTGCGCAGGATGATCTTTCCAACGGTACGGCGGGCGGCCAGGTCCGCCAGTGCCTGACCGGCCCGCGCGAGCTCGTACCCGCCGCCGGTCAGCGGGCGCGGGCCTTGCGGCGAAGCCCTGCCGCAGGCGCGGCCGCTGTGTAAGTCTGTAAACATGACCGAGCCCCCCATCGTCATCGAGCACCGCGAGCACGTGTGGTACCTGCTCGTCCAGGCCTCGCAGCTCGAGCACATGATCATGTGCCAGTACCTCTTCGCCGAGTTCAGCCTCAAGACCGATGGGCTCACCGGCGAGCAGCAGGCCGCGGTCGATCGCTGGCGCCAGGAGCTCCACGGCATCGCCGTACAGGAGATGCTCCATCTCGCCCTGGTGGCCAACCTCATGTCGTCCATCGGCGCCGCGCCCACCTTCGGCAGGCCGAACTTCCCGCAGTCCTGCGGCGCGTTCCCGCCCTCGATCCAGATGCGGCTGCTGCCCTTCGGCGAGGCCGCCCTGGCCCACTTCCTCTACCTCGAACGGCCCGAGGGCATGGAGCGGCGCGACGCCGCCGAGTTCATCTCCTGCGATCCGCCGCCCGAGCCCATCGCGTCCGGCGAGATCTTCCCCCGCGCGCAGGAGTTCGCCACGGTCGGCCATCTCTACCGCGGCATCAAGGACGGCCTGACCACGCTGGTCGCCAAGTACGGCGAGGAGCAGGTGTTCTGCGGTTCGCCCCGGGCCCAGGCCACCCCGGAGCTGTTCCGCTGGCCCGAGATGGTGGCGGTGACCGACCTCGCGTCGGCGTGCGCCGCCATCGAGGAGATCATCGAGCAGGGCGAGGGAGCGCAGGGCGCCTGGCAGGACGCCCATTACGGCCGCTTCCTGAAGATCTGGGAGGAGTACCACGCGCTGCGCGCCGCCGACCCGGCCTTCGAACCCGCCCACCCCGCGCTCGGCGCCTTCACCCGCCAGCCCTTCGACGTGCGGGAGCCGCAGCCGCTCATCGGCGACCCGAGGACCCTGGCGCTGGCCGAGCTGTGCAACCTCGCCTACGAGGCGATCCTGTGGCTGCTCACCCGCTACTTCACGCACACCGACGAGAGCGAGGAAGAGCTCGAGGTCCTGATCGGTGCGGCGATCACGACGATGGCCGCCGTGCTGCGGCCGCTCGGCACCGAGCTGAGCCGGCGGCCCGCCGGCCCCGCCCATCCGGGACGCACGGCCGGGGCGGCCTTCGAGATGTACTACCTGATGGACAACGTGGTCCCCTGGCGCGAGGCCGCCTGGACGGTGCTGATCGAACGGCTGCGCCAGATCGCCGAGCGCTGCGCGTCCCACGCCGCCGCGGACCCGGTGATCGCGGCGGCTTCGGAGCAGGTCACGGCGGTGGCCGACTCGCTCGACGCCGTCCGGGCCAAGGCGGCCTCCGGCATCACGACCCCCGGCGGGCCCGCGTGACCCGCAGCGCGCAGGCCGCCCCGACCACGAGGAGGGCGGCGACGGCGGCGACGACCCGCAGGAGACCTTCGGCGGAGGAGGGGGCCGCGAAGTAGACGGTGCCGAGCCCGGCGACGGCCGTCACCCCGGTCAGCGTCGGGCCGGTGGAGTTGAGCGCCGAGATCGCCGAGGAGAGCCGCGGCTCCACCAGGTACGTGATCCGCGCGATCAGCGGGCTGTAGCCGGCGGCGTGCCCGGCCCCCGCGAGCAGCAGCAGCGGTACGGTGCCGTACGGATGCCACTGGTCGCGATGGAGGAGCACCAGCAGGCCGGCCCCGGCCGCGAACGCGATCGGCCCGGCCACCGGCAGCGCGTTCCGCAGCCACCGGGGATAGCGGTTCCAGGTCAGGCTGAGCGCGCCGAAGCCGACGGCGTACGGGACGAACGCGAGCCCCGCCTGGAGCGGGGAGAAGCGCAGCGTGGACTGCAGATGCA
Source organism: Nonomuraea sp. NPDC004186 (assembly GCF_053603495.1). Lineage (NCBI taxonomy): Bacteria > Bacillati > Actinomycetota > Actinomycetes > Streptosporangiales > Streptosporangiaceae > Nonomuraea > Nonomuraea sp. NPDC004186. Next base: position 133,434 of record NZ_JBSGFQ010000019.1, read on the forward strand.
GGGTCAGGGTCAGCAGGAAGACGGTGTAGCAGCCCATGACGATCCAGCAGGCCACCAGCCCCGGCTTCACCCCGCGCGGCCGCAGCGCCGCCAGGTCCAGCAGCGGGTGCCGCGCCCGGGTCTCGTAGCGGACGAACGCCACCAGCAGGGCGGCTCCGCAGGCGAGCGAGACCCATGCCCAGGCGGGCCAGCCCTGGTCCCGGCCGAAGATGAGCGGCATCGTGAACGCGGCCATGGCGACGGTCAGGAGAGCGGTTCCGGCCGGGTCGAGGCGTACCCGCTCGTCCGGGCCGGAGCTCAGCAGGACGCGCGGTCCGACCGCCAGCAGCACCGCGCCGATCGGGACGTTGATCAGGAACACCGGGCGCCAGGAGAGGCCGAACAGGTCGGCGCCCGCGACCAGCCCGCCGATCACCTGCCCCAGCGCGACTCCCAGGGCGAGCACCAGACTGTAGAGGCCGATCGCCCGGCGGCGGGCCGGCCCGTCCCAGTGCCGCTGGATGAGCGAGAAGACCTGCGGCATCAGCAGCGCCGCCCCCGCGGCCTGGGCGACGCGGGTCACCACCAGCAGGGGCGCGTTCGGGGCCAGCCCGCACAGCAGCGACGCCACCGTGAACCAGCCCAGCCCGACGAGGAACGCGCGCCGGTGCCCGACGATGTCGCCGATCCGCGCGCAGGTGACCAGGAGCACGCCGGTGGTCAGCAGGTAGCCCGACACGACCAGCTGGATCGCGGTGCTGCCGGCGTGCAGTCCGTCACGGATGGTCTGCGCCGCCACCGACACGATCGATCCGTCCATGGACGCCATGGCCTGGCCGGCGAGCAGCACGGCCAGCATCGGGCCACGGCGGGCGACGGTCACGGCGGGAGGAACGAGGGCGGTCATGCGGCCGAGTATCGGCCGCGCGCGTCCGGGCGGTCTTGAAGATATTTGCGCGCCGGACGCGGTCCGATCAGTCGCGAACCTCCGGGATCCAGACGCGCATGGCCGACGGGCCGCGGCGGGCCCACGAGCGGTAGGGGATCAGGGGCACGGTGCGGTCCTCGCCGGACCGGTGGTGCCGGGCGGTGACCACGACGGATCCGTGCTCCGCGGCGACGGTGTCCGGCAGCAGCGTCGCGTCCTCCAGCGCCCACGACGGCGGCAGGTCGATCGACTCCATGGTGAGCACCTCCGGCCCGCGCCGGACGGCCACGCAGCCGCGGATCGCGTCGACGCGGTGGTCCGGGCGGACGACCCGGGGCCGCAGGTCGAGGGTCAGCTCCAGCCGGTCGCCCGGCTGCCAGGTCCTGGTCAGCGTCATGCCGGCGGGCTCGGCGGGTGCGCCGTTGAGGCTGAGGCGGGTGTCCTGGGACCACTCCGGGTCGCGCAGGGTGATCGACGCCGGCCGGGCCGGCGCCCGCCGTACGGTGATCGTCACCACGCCGCCGTGCGGGTAGTCGGTCGTGACGTCCAGCTCGAACGGCTCGCCGGCCACGACGGCGTCGAGGGTGGACGAGGCGTACTGGTGGATCTGGATGCCGTCGGACGTGGTCGTGGCGAGATAGCCGCCCAGGCTCGCGAGGGTGCGGGCGAGGTTGGGCGGGCAGCAGGAGACCTCGTACCAGGCCTGGCGCAGGCCGGCCCCGCCGCGGATGCACACGCCGTCGTCGTTGAGCGGGACGTCGCCGCTCGGGTGGCGCTGGTGCAGGGTGTTGGCGTAGAAGAACGAGCGGCCGTCCTCGCCGAGCGAGGTCGCGACGATGTTGTAGAGGGTGCGCTCGATCAGGTCGGCGTGGCGCGGGTCGCCGGTGGCCAGCAGCAGCCGCCAGCTGAACATGATCGACGCGACGCCCGCGCAGGTCTCGCAGTACGAGCGGTCCGGCGGCAGCACGTGGTCCTCGCCGAAGGCCTCGTCCATGTGGTGCGAGCCCATCCCGCCGGTGATGTACGTCCTGCGCTCGACGGTGTTGTCCCACTGGGTCCTCAGCGCGTCCAGCAGCTCCCGGTCGCCGGTCTCCACCGCGACGTCGACCGCCCCGGCGGCCAGGTAGAGCGCGCGTACGGCGTGCCCGCGCAGCACGTCGGCCTTGCGGACGGGGAGGTCGTCCTGCGCGAAGGCCCGCCCGAACTCGATCAGCGGCAACGTGCCCGTGCCACGCCGCTCGACGAACAGCGCCGCCTGGTCGAGGTAGCGACGCTCCCCGGTGGTGCGGAACAGTTCCACGAGCGCGACCTCGATCCCGGCGTGCCCGCACACCCGGTTCAGCCCGCCCGGCCCGAACATGACGCACACGTGGTCGGCGAGCCGGACCGCCACGTCGAGCAGCGACCTGGTGCCGTACGCCCGGTGGTGCGCGACCGCCGCCTGGATCAGGTGGCCGGAGCAGTACAGCTCGTGCCCCCATGTGAAGTCGCTGTAGCGGGGGGCCTGCCAGGGGCGGCCGAAGAGCGTGTGCAGGTAGCCGTCGGGCTCCTGCGCCGCGGTGACCCGCCGGATCAGGTCGTCGGCGATCGTGTCGAGCGCGCTCGGACCCGAGTACGCGTGCTCCCAGGAGATCGCCTCGATGATCTTGTAGATCTCCGAGTCGGCGAACTCGCGGCCCCGGTGCTCGTACCGGGCGCCGCTCGCGGCCCGGTCGAAGTTGGCCACCCAGCCGAGGCGCTCCATCCACTCGACCGCGTGCGGGATGACCGCCGAGCGGCTCACGCTCTGGAGCCGTCCCCAGAATCCCTCCGCCGGCCGGGCCCGGTCGAGGGGCAGCGGCCGGAGCAGGGCGTGCGAGGGCTGGACGGGTGGCGCTGACATGGCACTCCAGGCTGGTTCTTCAGAGGTGGGGGCGGGCGGAGGACTCGCGGACGACGAGCGCGGGCCTGACGACGAGATCGGGTGGCTGTGACTGCCCGTCGCGCAGGTGCAGCAGCTGCCGGAACGCCAGCCAGCCCAGGCGCTGGAAGTCCTGCTCCACCGTGGTCAGGGCGGGGGAGAGGAACCGGCTGAAGGGCTGGTCGTCGAACCCCGCCACCGACTTGCCGCCGGGGAGCGCCACACCGGCGTCGCGGAAGGCGCGCAGCACGGCGGCGGCGACGACGTCGGTCGCGCAGAAGACGGCGGTGACGTCGTCGCGGTGCGCCAGCTCCAGTCCGAGCTCGTATCCGCTCCGCGGATCGAAGGTGGCCGCCCAGGTCGGCGGCGGCTCGATCCCGCGGGCCTCCAGGGCCGCGCGCCAGCCCGCCGTACGGCCGGACGGCCGGCCGAACGGCGGCTCGGTGACGTGGTGCACCGTGTCATGTCCCAGGTCGAGCAGGTGCTCGGTGACCAGGCGCCCGCCGGAGTGCTCGTCCATCACCGCGTACGGCACGTGCCCCGGGCGGCCGTCGAACCCGGTGACGCCGATCATCGGCACCGAGCTCGGCATCCGGCCGATGACCCGCTCGCCCTGGGCGTCGAAGTCGATCACGATGACGCCCGCGATCTCCTGGCTGAGCGCGCGCCGGATCGACCCCTCCACGTCGCCGTCCCCAGGCCCGATCATCGGGTCGATCACGCAGACGGTGACCGCGTAGTCGTTGTCCCGCGCCGCCCGCTCGATGCCGGCCAGCACCTCCGCGTACCCGTAGCGGTTGAGGTGCGACGCCATGACGGCGATCATCGACCGCGACCCCGAGATCAGCGTCCTGGCCACGCCCTTGGGGCGGTAGTCCAGCTCCTTGACGGCCCGCATGACGCGTGCCACGGTCTCCGGCCGTACCCCGGAGGAGCCGTTGAGCACCCGCGACACGGTCGGGACGGAGACCTCCGCCAGCCGCGCGACATCCGCGATCCTCGCTCCTCGTGACATGTCGCAAATATATACATGAGTAATGAAAAAATCATCATAGAGCCGGGGCAGGGCCGACCGATTGGCCCGGCACCAGCGTGCAGGGGATGAGGATGTTCGGAGGGGCGTCCGGCACCCCTTCGAGCTGGTCGATGAGCGCGTTCACGCCGAGGCGGCCCAGCTCGGTGGCCGGCGCCGTCATGACGGTCAGGGACGGCTCGATCATCTCGCCGAGCTCGGCGGTGGTGGCCGCGGAGATGATCGACAGGTCGTCCGGCACGCTGCGGCCGAGCGCCCGCGTCTCCTTGACCAGCCCCGCCGAGGCGCCCTCGTTCACCACGACGACGCCCGTCACCTCCGGGAAGTCGTCGCTGAGCCGGCGCGCCGCCTTCCGCCCTCCGGCCGACGTGCCCTCCACGGTGATGACGGTGGGCGGCTCGCCGGCTGCCGCCATCGCGTCGAGGTACGCGGACTTCACCCGCATGATCCAGCCGGGCTCGTTCCCGGTCGAAGCTCTCATCCGCAGGGTGACGAGCGCGATGCGCCGGTGGCCGAAGGAACGGAGATGCCCGACGGCCTGGTCGATCGTGGTGGTGAAGTCCATGTCGACGAACGGCAGGTCTTCGTCCTCGGTCCGGCCGATCAGCGCGAAGGGCAGCCCGGACGCGATCAGCCGGTCCACGCGGGGGTCGCGGAGCTGGACCTCCATGAGCAGCGCGCCGTCCACGAGGCCGCCGGCGAGCAGGTGGGACATCTGCTCGTCGTCGTTCACGGGCCACAGCACGAGGTCGTAGCCGCGCTCGCGGGCGCCGTGGGCGGCGCTCATGAGGAACTGGTTGGCCGTGGCGATCGGCCGCGCTTCGAGGTAGGGGTGCAGCAGCGCGAGGATGCGCGTGCGCGAGCTGGCCAGCGCGCGGGCCACGACGTTACGCCGGTAGCCGAGCTCCCGGATGGCCGCCTCGATGCGGGCCCGGGTCTCCGGAGCGACCCGCTTGGTGCCGTTGATGACGAAGGAGACCGTGGCGATGGAGACGCTGGCTCGCTCGGCGACATCGCGCATCGTGACCATGGACTGTCCCGCCTCCCACCTTGTGAGGACGCGCGAGCAACTCTATCGCGGCGTCGTCGGTAAATCGCTTAACTAGTTATTGACATCACAGTGCGATGAGCGCAACATACTTCACAAGCAAGCGCGGTTAAGCGCTTTACCGACAGATGTCCATGTTTCGGGAGCGATGCCTCACGCATCCCCGGCTCTCTCCGTGACTCCATCCGCCAGTGGCCTGCAAGAACCACCCCCCTATGCCGCCAAGGAGTAGCTCACATGAAGACAGCGCGAAAGTGCCCAGGAAAGGCGCCCAAAGTAGCTGTCGCGGCAGCGGCCCTCGTCCCCCTCTCCCTGACCGCCTGCGGCGGGTCGGCCTCCTCCGGCACCGGATCGCTGACCGTCCAGGACTACTACGAACCCTCGCACGACGCGATCTACAAAGCCTGCGCGAAGAGCGTCGGCGTCGAGATCAAGATCAACCACATCCCGGGCGCCGGGCTGATCTCCAAAGTGCTCCAGCAGAGCTCCTCGCGCACCCTTCCCGACGTGCTGATGCTCGACAACCCCGACGTGCAGCAGATCGCCGCCTCCGGCGCGCTCTCGCCGCTGACCGACTACGGGCTGAACGGCGACGGCATGGTGGACGCCGTGGTGAAGGCGGGCACGTACGAGGGCAAGCTGTACGGGCTCGCGCCGGCCGTGAACACCCTCAGCATCTTCTACAACAAGGACCTGTTCGCCGCCGCCGGCATCTCGGCGCCGCCCAAGACCTGGGACGAACTGCGCGCGGCCGCGAAGAAGCTGACCCAGCAGGGCCGCTACGGCTTCGCCATGAGCAACATCAACACCTACGAGGGCTCGTGGCAGTTCCTGCCGTTCATGTGGGGCAACGGCGGCTCCGAGCAGAACATCGCCACCCCCGAGACCGCGCAGGCGCTGCAGTTCCTCCTCGACCTGCAGAACGACGGGTCGATCTCCAAGAGCTCCATCAACTGGGGCCAGGGCGACGTGGTCAACCAGTTCGTCGCCGGCAAGGCCGCGATGGTGGTCAACGGCCCGTGGGTGATCCCGCAGCTGGAGAAGGAGAAGAACCTGAAGTGGGCGGTGTTCACGATCCCCACGCGGCTGGCGTCGCAGACCACGGTCGCGCCGCTCGGCGGTGAGGTCTACACGGTGCCGCGGACCGGTGACAAGGCCAAGATGGGCAAGGCCGGGGAGTTCGTGAAGTGCCTCATCTCGCCGGACAAGCAGCTCGAGTCGGCGAAGATCGAGCAGACCATTCCGTCGACGCTGAGCGTCGCCGCGGAGTTCGGCAAGACCAGCGAGGTGATCGCGCCGTTCGTCACGGCGGTGAAGACCGCACGCGCGCGCACCGCGATTCTCGGCCCGGACTGGCCGAAGGCGGCGACGAAGATCTACACCGCCGTGCAGGCCGCCCTGACGGGCAAGGCCGCTCCCGCGGAAGCGCTGCAGCAGGCGCAGAACCAGCAGTAGGGGTGGCTCGTGAGCTCGGCCGACCTTCGTCTCGCCGCAACCGGAGAGCCCCTCGAAAGGGATCGCCGGAGAACGGCCCGCCTGATGCGGCACGGCGCGCAGTGGCTTTTCTCGCTGCCGGCCGTCGTCTTCGTGGCGGTGTTCTTCGGGTATCCCATCGTGCAGAACATCGTCATGAGTTTCCAGGAGTACACGACCTCGACCTTCTACACGGGAGAGGCGCCATGGGTCGGCCTGGCCAACTATGCGAAGTCCCTGTCGAGCGGCCTTTTCACGACCACCCTGGTGAACACGGCCCTGTTCACGGTCGGGTCGATCTCCTTCCAATTCGCGATCGGGCTCGCCCTGGCGCTGTTCTTCAAACGCAATTTCCCGCTGAGCGGTTTACTGCGCTCGTTGTTGCTGCTTCCGTGGCTGCTGCCGCTGATCGCCTCCAGCGCGGTCTGGAAATGGATCCTCGACCAGGAGAGCGGGGCTCTGAACCAGTTTCTCGGCCTGTTCGGCGTCGATCCGATCCCCTGGCTGGTCAGCCCGGGCCTCGCGCTCGTCGGCGTCATCGGCGTGAACATCTGGCTCGGGATCCCGTTCAACGTCGCGATCCTCTACAGCGGCCTGCAGGGAGTCCCCCGGGAGCTCTACGAGGCGGGCTCGCTGGACGGCGCGGTCGGCTGGAAGGCGTTCCGGCACATCACCTGGCCGAGCATCCGTCCGGTGGTCAGCGTCGTCCTCGTGCTCGGTGTCGTCTACACGCTCAAGGTCGTCGACATCATCCTCGGCCTGACCGGCGGCGGCCCGGCCAACTCCACCCAGACGCTGGCCACGAACGCCTACAACAAGTCCTTCGTCGAGTTCGACTTCGGACAGGGCGCCGCGCTCAGCAACATCCTCATCGTGGTGTCGCTCGTCTTCGCCATGGTCTACCTCTACCTCTCACGCCGGGAGCCCGACGAGTGAACACCTCATCGACCGCGCGCCGGCTGCCCATGACCGTGCTGGGCATCGTCTTCCTGGCAGTGATGATCTTCCCGGTCTACTGGATGGTCAACAGCAGCCTCCAGGCCAGCTCCGGGGCCGCGACCACCGACTTCTTCCCGATCCACCTGACGTTCTCCGGCTATGCGACGGCGATCTCCGAGCAGGGCCCGAACTTCGTCACGAGCCTGACCATCGCCCTCGGGGCGGTGGTGCTGACGCTGCTCGTCGCCACCCCCGCCGCCTACGGCCTGTCCCGCTTCCGGAGCCGCGGCGCCAACGCGTTCGTGCTGGTGCTGCTGGTCACGCAGATGATCCCCGCCATGGTCATCGCGAACGCGCTCTATCCCCTGTTCAACTCGCTCAACCTGCTCAACAACGTGTTCGGCCTGATCCTCGCCAACACCGCCGGCGACATCCCGTTCGCGGTGCTGCTCATCCGCGCGTTCATGGGGTCCATCCCCAGGGCGCTCGTGGAGGCGGCGCTGGTGGACGGCGCGGGCAACTTCCGGGCGTTCGTCTCGATCGTCGTGCCGATCAGCAAGAACGCGATCGTGACCGCCGCGCTCTTCACCTTCCTCAGGGCGTGGAGCGACTTCCTGTTCGCGCTCACCCTGACCAGCACCCCCGAAGTCCGGCCCATCACGCTCGGCATCTACGACTACATCAACGCCAACAGCGAGGACTGGTCGGCCGTCATGGCCACCTCGGTGCTCGCCTCCATCCCGGCGGGCCTGCTGCTGATCTTCGCCCAGCGCTACATCGCGTCCGGCGCCATCAACGGCGCGATCAAATGAGAAAGGAACCTGTGTGAAGACCCACGTCACCGTATGGGGCGAGAACCGCCACGAGCAGCGCGAACCCCGGGTCGCCGAGATCTACCCGGACGGCATGCACAACGCCATCCGCCGGGGCATCGAGGGCTGGCTGGGTGACAGCGCGACCGTCGCCACGGCCACGCTGGACGACCCCGAGCACGGCCTGACCGAGGAGGTGCTCGCGAACACCGACGTGCTCATCTGGTGGGGGCACGCCGCCCACGCGGAGGTGGCCGACGAGGTGGTGGAGCGGGTGCACCGGCACGTCCTGTCGGGCATGGGGCTGGTGGTGCTGCACTCCGGCCACTGGTCGAAGATCTTCACCAAGCTCATGGGCACCACGTGCACGCTGCGCTGGCGCAGCGAGAACGACCGCGAGCTGGTCTGGACGGTGAACCCGACCCACCCCATCGCCCGCGGCATCCCGCACCCCATCGAGATCCCCGCCCAGGAGATGTACGGCGAGCAGTTCGACATCCCCACGCCCGACGAGCTGATCTTCATCAGCTCCTTCAGCGGCGGCGAGGTCTTCCGCAGCGGCTGCACCTTCCGGCGCGGCAACGGCAAGATCTTCTACTTCAGCCCCGGCGACCAGGACTACCCCGTCTACCACCACCCGGACGTGCTGCACGTCATCGCCAACGGCGCCGAGTGGGCGGCCGGCGACCGGTCGCGGCGCGAGCTGCCGATCCTGCTCCGCTACGAGACGGGCGACTTCTTCAACGGGCACGGCTACCGCGGCGCCCTGCACAACAAGGAGCACTCCGAGTGAACCGTTCGGGCTCGCGCCCGCTCCGTATCGTGCAGGTCGGGGCGGGCGCGATGGGCGTCGCCTGGCTGCGGACCCTGGCGGAGTCCGGCGACGTCGAGCTGGTCGGGGTGGCCGACCTCGACACGGACCGGGCGGCGCAGGCCGTACGGGCCGTCGGCGTGGACGCCGAGGTCGGCGCCTCGCTCAGCGAGCTCCTCGCGACCGGGCCGGATGCGGTCGTGAACGTCACGATCCCGGCGGCCCACACCGCGGTGAACGTCGAGGCGCTGTTCGCCGGGCTGCCGGTGCTGTGCGAGAAGCCGGCCGCGCCGACCCTCGCCGAGGCGCTCGTCCAGGCCGCCGCCGCCGAGGCGACCGGGCGGCTGCTGATGATCAGCCAGTCGCGCCGGTACTTCGCCGCCCTTGAGGCGTACCGGAGCCGGATCGCCGAGCTCGGCCCGATCGGGCTGCTCACCACCGGGTTCTTCCGCGCCCCGCGCTTCGGCGGCTTTCGCGACGAGATGGAGCAGCCGCTGCTGGTCGACATGGCCATCCACGCCTTCGACGCCGCCCGCCACCTGCTCGGCGCGGAGCCGGTCTCGGTCGGCTGCGAGAGCTGGAACCCGCCCTGGAGCTGGTACCGGGGCGACGCGGCGGCGACGGCGACCTTCCTGTTCGAGGAGGGCACCCGCTACGTGTTCACCGGCAGCTGGTGCGCGGAGGGGGCGGAGACGTCCTGGAACGGGGAGTGGCTGGCCAGCGGCGCCCAGGGCACCGCCACCTGGGACGGTGAGGACCGCGTCACGTCCAGCGCCGGCGGCGCCGTGGACGTGCCGCGGGGTGACCGGGAGCAGATCGCCGGGGCGCTCGCGGAGTTCGTGGCGGCACTGCGCGCGGGGGTGGAGCCGCCGGGGGCGATCGCGGGCAACGTCCGCAGCCTCGCGATGGTCGAGGCGGCGGTCCGCTCCGCGGAGACGGGTGAGCGCGTCGAGATCGACGCGCTGCTGGACCGCGCCTACCACGACGCGCTCTCGCACCCCGTACGCGAGGAGATCCGTACGCGGCTCGAGTCCTGGGGAACGGCGACGGCGGCGCTGCCGAGACAGCGGGCCGTCACGAGCTGACGCCGACGAGCTCCTCCAGCGCGGCGGCAGCGGCAGCGAGGCCCGCGCGGATCGTCTCCGCGCGCGGCATCGGGTCGGGCTGCCGGCCGAGGAGCGCGACGGAGGCGCGGATCCGGCCGCCGCCGTCGCGGACGGGGACGGCGTACTCGGTGACGCCGTGCTCGAACTCGCCGTGGGCGGCCACCATGCCGCCCCCGCCCACGGCAAACCCCAACTCAGCGCTCCATAATCTCTTAGGTGGGGGGGTTTATAGGAGTGC
>NZ_JBSGFQ010000020.1:0-140714 GCF_053603495.1 Nonomuraea sp. NPDC004186
AAACAGAGCCCCCCACACCCCCGGCGCGCCCCGCCCCGGGCCGCGCCCCCCGCCCTGATCTGGTCGAGGCGCTGCCGCCGGTGCGCGATGTAGCCGTCGAGCGCGGCGATCGGGTCGGGCAGCACGGGACCGTGGCCGGGCAGCAGCGCCCGCGCCTCCAGGCCCTCCGCGGCCGCCCTGAGCCGGTCGAGGCTGCGGAGATAGTCGGCCAGGCCGCCGTCGCGGGCGATGATCGTGGTGCCCCGGCCGAGCACGGTGTCGCCGGTCAGCATCGCGCGGTCCTGCGGCAGCCAGAAGCAGAGCGAGTCGAACGAGTGGCCCGGCGTGCCGTACACGTGGATCTCCAGGCCCGCCACGCTCACCACGTCGCCGTCGGCCAGCCCCTCCTCGCCCAGCCGGTGCCGCGGATCGAGCGCCCGGACGGGGGCGCCCACCATCTCGGCGAAGCGCCTGGCGCCGCCGCTGTGGTCGAAGTGCCCGTGGGTGAGCAGGATCTCGGTGACGCGCCGCTCCCCGAGGTGATCGCGTACGCGGCGCAGATGCGACTCGTCCTCCGGCCCCGGATCGATCACCACCACCTCGTCCCCGCCGATGACCCAGGTGTTGGTGCCGTCGAGCGTCATGGCGGACGGGTTGGGCGCGAGCAGGTTCTCGGCGTGCTCGGTACGGGAGCCGTCGGGCGTCCCGATCGGGATGTGCAGCCCGCTCACCGGGTCACCAGCCGCATCTCGCCCTGGATCTCCACGGCCTTCGGCATGATCGGCACGATCTCCCTGGACTCGGCCAGGATCCCCGCCATGCCGTCGTGGGCCGCCAGCTCGCTCAGCGTGTGGTACGTCGGCGGCATCAGGAAGATCTCCCCCCGGTGCGCCAGCTCGATCGCCTCCGCGGGGCGCTTCCAGGCCACCTGGTCGGCCTCACCGCCGACGTCACGGGTGCGCTGGCCCTCCGGGAGCACGGCGACGAAGAACCGCGTGTCGAAGCGCCTGTGCTCGATCTCCGGGGTGATCCAGTGGGCCCACGGTTTGAGCAGGTCGGACCGGAGCACCAGGCCGCGCCCGGCGAGGAAGTCGGCGAAGCCCAGGCTCCTGTCGATCAGCGCCAGCCGGTCGGACTCCCAGTCGTCGCCCGTCGTGTCGGCGACCACGGAATCGGGCCCGGGACCCGCCAGCAGCACGCCGGACTCCTCGAACGTCTCGCGTACGGCCGCGCACACCAGCCCGCGCGCGACCTGCTCGCTCGCGTTGAAGACCGTGCCCCACTCGGCCGGTGACGGGCCGGCCCAGGCCACGGCCTGGTCGGTGTCGCGGGCGTCCACCGAGCCGCCGGGGAAGACGTACGCGCCCGCCGCGAAGGCCATCGTGGCCTTCCGCCGCAGCAGGTAGACCTCCGGCGAGGCGCTCCCTCGCAGGATCACCACGGTGGCGGCGTCGCGGGTCGGGACCGGCTCGACCCGCCCCTCGAGGAGGTCCCGCGCCCGCGCGGCTAGCTCGGCTGGAAGCGGCAATCCGGTCACATCGGTCATAGTGCCTCAGGGTATGAACTGTTTCTCATATTCGCCATGCAGGTCTGTAGTTCTGCCGCAATCCTTTGCCGCCCTCTTTGAGTCGGCGACGCAGGCGCATGGGGCGCGGTGCGTCGAGAGACGCGTTGGGTGTCCGGCAAATAAGCATCGCTCATACGTTCGACAGCGTACAAACTCTTGGTAGTATTGCGGTCACAAATTGTGGCGATGGGGTGGGTGAGGTGCAGGTCTCGCAATACACAGGTCGGTGCCGCCTCTCAGCCCAAGGAGCGGTGCATGAGTAAGCTCACCGCGACCGCGCCGTGCACCGCTCATACCGCGATGGTGGAGAAGACCGGCGAGGTCGTTGCTCAGCCGCTGCTGGTACGACGAGTGGCCTGGCTGACCTGCCTGGCGCGGGAGTTGGCCGCGCGTCTTGTCGCGGCCCGATGGAACGGGCCGGATCTGGATGCCCTGGCTTGCGGGGTTGGGCTGGACGGGCGGGCATTGCCGGCGAAGGGCTGGATGGCCGTGCGGAGGCTCGGCTGGGCGGTGGCTCCGGCTGTCGGCGTGTACGTCTGCGATCGGGTGCTGCGGTGCGCACAAGAGCAGGCCGCACGGGCGTTGCGGCTGGCGCTGCACCGGCGTCGCCTGGTGGCGGCGATCGTGACCACCTGGCCGCAGGATCCGCCGGAGCGTACCAGCGCCGAATGGGACGCGCTGCGCATGGCGTTGCCTGACGGGGTGAGCGCGGCGGAGGTGCGTAATCGGACCAGGCAGATCCGCGTCTACCACGGCGAGCACGGCGCACTGCCGGCCGATCTCACCGATCTGGAGGAGCCGCCGAAAGTCGCGGCGCAGATCGTGCTCGCCGCGGCCGATCGGCAACTGGTCACCCTGGAACGCGCCGGCAGCCGAGGCGCCCGTTTGCGGGTGCGGCTTCCCCTGGTCGCATCTCCCACTTCCGCCAAGGACTGGGCCTGGCACCTGCTGCCGATCTCTTTGCCACCGACCGTCCCGCCGCAAGGGACGTTGTGCACGCCCACTCTGCGGGTGGTCAAGGGCCGGGTGCGCGTCGATCTGCCGTTCCAGATCCCCGTCGATGTCGCACCCGCCACCGGTCATACGATCGGCTGCGGGTTCGACTGGGGCGTCAACACGCTGCTGACCGGCACCGCCGCGCGGCTGGCGGACGGCCGGGTCCTGTCCGACGGACGGCCATTGACCTACGACGCAACCGGCATCTCCGCCAAGCTGCACCGGCTGCGGGCCGAACGTGCGCATCTGGCCACCAAACACCAGCACCAGCAGCGGCTCCTGGCCGGGATCACGCTCGCCGACCCCCGCCACGAGAAGCTGGCGGCGGCCTACCGTCGCATCGGTGTCGAGCACGAGCGGGTGTGCGCACGCATCCGCAATCTGAACCGGGCGCTGGCCTGGTCGGCGGCACGCTGGGCGGTCGACCAGGCCAGAGCCGCCAAAGCTACGGTCATCTACCTGGAAGACCTGGCCACCCTGCAAGCGCGTGGGCGCAGAGGACGAGCGAACGCGAGGCTGTCGGGACAGGTGCGCGGGCAGATCGTTGCAGCGATCCGGCACCTGGCGGCCAAGCACACCATCGCCGTGGTCACCGTCCCAGCCCGCGGCACCTCCAAATACTGCCCCCGGTGCGGGAACGGCTCGTCGGTGCTCCGGCACTGCCCGGCCCCCGACCGGCTCACCGAGAAGGGCTGGACATGGGCGTACTGCCCGGCCTGCGGTCTTTCCTGTGATCGGGATTGGGGGGCGGCTGAGCGGATCGCCTCCCGTGGCCTGCTCGGCCAGCACGCCACCCGCACCCACCGCACCACCGGCGCCCGCACGATCCCCACGGCGGTGGAGGGCAACGTGGCCCGCGCCCGCCGGCCGCGCCGGCCCACTCGGGCGGCCCGGCGCGCCCGCCGCACCCAAACCGATCTGCACCCCCGACCGGCGGCACGCGACAGATCCAAGAACCGTCCCACCCCGAAACGGCCCAGACGCGCCCCGAACAACTCGGGGAACGATGCGATGGCCTCCAGCCGTGTGCCCGACCGGCGCACGGTGCCCGCCCCAACCCCCACAGGGAACGGACAGCGTCCGGCGGGCCGTGCACCTCAGCCGGAACGGCACCAGCCGTACCCGGCAGGGCATGTCAGGAATTCTCACCACCGGACCGGCTTCCACCACACCAAAGCCACCCCTGTGCTCGCACTTGCCGAACACGGGAGCGGCTCATGCTACGCCCGTCCGAGTTGCCTGATTCCTTCAGGGAGCTAAAGGGAATTCAAGACGCTACTTCGGCGATCAGCTCCACTTCCACAGGTGCGTCCAGCGGGAGGACGGCCACGCCCACGGCGCTGCGGGCATGCCTGCCCGGCTCACCCAGCACCTCGGCGAGCAGCTCGCTGGCGCCGTTGCCGACCTTGGGCTGCTCGGTGAAGGACGGATCGCTGGCCACGAACACCACGACCTTGACGATCCGCACGACCTTCTGCAGGTCACCGACCTCGGCCTTCAGGGCGGCAAGCGCGTTGAGCGCGCAGATGCGGGCCTGCTCCGCGCCCTCCTCGGTGGTCAGGTCGGCCCCGAGCTTGCCGGTCCGCAGCAGCTTGCCGTCCACGAACGGCACCTGGCCGGAGGTGTAGACGAGGTTGCCCGTGCGCACGGCCGGCACGTAGGCGCCCGCCGGCGCCGCCACCTCGGGCAGCGTCAGGCCGAGATCCGCGATCTTCTGCTCGGGGGTCACTGCTTCTCCCTCTTGAAGTAGGCGACGAGCTGCTCCGGCGAGGCACCCTGAACGATCTGGACCAGCTCCCAGCCGTCGGCGCCGAAGTTGTCCAGGATCATCTTGGTGTTGTGGATCAACACCGGGGCGGTGAGGTACTCCCATTTCTTCATGAAGGTCAGCTTCTCATAAGAAACCCGCCCGCCGGCCTGCCTTGTGCCTGCTCAAGACCGTGGTCGCCGTCAAGTTCCCGTCTGGGTGTGAGCAATCTCAAACGGTGGTCGTCGGCCTCCGGCAAGTGACCCTTCGGTAGCCTCGAATAGTGGACTCTCCGGACACGGATTGGGCCGGTGTGCGGCTGCACGTCGTCACCGGCAAGGGCGGCACCGGCAAGACGACCGTGGCCGCCGCTCTCGCGCTCGCGCTGGCCGCGGGCGGTCGCAAGGTGCTCCTCGTCGAGGTCGAGGGCAGGCAGGGCATCGCGCAGATCTTCGACCTGCCGCCGCTGCCCTACGAGGAGCGCAAGATCGCCGTGGCGCCCTCCGGCGGCGACGTGTACGCGCTGGCCGTCGATCCCGAGGAGGCCATGCTCGAGTACATGGAGATGTTCTACGGGATGCGCCGCGCGGGCCGGGCGCTGACCAAGATGGGCGTCGTCGACTTCGCCACCACCGTGGCCCCCGGCTTCCGCGACGTGCTCGTCACGGGCAAGACGACCGAGGCCGTGCGCAGGCGGGGCAAGAACGGCCGCAGGATCTACGACGCGGTCGTGCTCGACGCGCCGCCCACGGGCCGCATCACGCGCTTCCTGAACGTCACCCAGGAGGTGGCGGGCCTGGCCAAGGTCGGGCCGATCAAGAACCACTCCGACCTGGTCAACGGGGTCGTGAAATCTCCTGAGACGGCGGTGCACTTCGTGACGCTGCTGGAGGAGATGCCCGTGCAGGAGACGCTCGACGGCATCACCGAATTGCGTTCGGCCGGGCTCCCCGCAGGGGGAATTTTCGTCAATATGGTGCGCGAATCACTGATCCCGCAGGCCGCTCTTGACACAGCTGTCAAGGGCCGCTTCGACCCCGGGGAGCTGGTGCTCGGGCTGAAGGCCGCCGGGGTGGCCGACGGGGCGGAGGCCTCGGCGATCGCCGAGGCGCTCGCCGAGGAGATCTCCGAGCACGCCCACCGCACCGAGCTGGAGCGCGCCGAGCGCGAGTCGCTGGGCGAGGCCGGGCTGAAGAGCTACGAGCTGCCGCTGCTGGCCGACGGCGTCGACCTGGCCGGCCTGTACGAGCTGGCAGAGAGCATGCGCACCCAAGGAGCAGCGTGAAGAAGCCCGCCGCACTCGACATCGACGCGATACTCGACGACCCCGGCACCAGGATCATCGTCTGCTGCGGAGCCGGCGGGGTGGGCAAGACCACGACCGCCGCGGCGCTCGGGCTGCGGGCCGCCGAACGCGGCAGGTGCGCCGTCGTGCTCACCGTGGACCCCGCGCGCCGGCTGGCCCAGTCGATGGGACTGACCGAGCTCGACAACACCCCGCGCCTGGTCAGCTCGCCCGAGGGCGGCGGCCAGCTCTACGCGATGATGCTCGACATGAAGCGCACGTTCGACGAGATCATCGAGGCGCACGCCGATCCCGTGCGGGCCCGCCAGATCCTGTCGAACCCCTTCTACCAGTCCCTCTCCTCCAGCTTCGCCGGCACGCAGGAGTACATGGCCATGGAGAAGCTGGGCCAGCTGCGCCGGTCGGACGAGTGGGACCTGATCATCGTGGACACGCCGCCGTCGCGGTCCGCGCTCGACTTCCTCGACGCGCCCGAGCGGCTCGGGCGCTTCCTCGACGGACGGTTCATCCGGCTGCTGACGGCACCGGCCAAGGCCGGCGGACGCAGCGCCTTCCGGCTCCTCAACGCCGGGTTCGGGTTGATGGCCGGAGCGATGACCAAGCTGCTCGGCGCGCAGGTGATCAAGGATCTGCAGACGTTCGTGTCCGCGCTCGACGCCGTCTTCGGCGGCTTCAGGCAGCGGGCCGAGATGACGTACCAGCTGCTGCAGGCCCCCGGCACGGCCTTCCTCGTGGTGGCCGCGCCCGAGCGGGACGCCATGCGGGAGGCGTCCTACTTCGTCGAAAGGCTCGCCGAAGAGCGCATGCCACTGGCCGGCCTTGTGGTCAACCGTGTGCACATGTCACCCGCCTCGGTCCTCTCGGCCGCCCGTAGCGCCGCGGCCGCCGAAGACCTGGAGGCGCGGGGCGAGCATGAGCTGACCGCCGCCGTGCTGCGGCTGCACGCCGGGCGAATGCAGCTCACCGCTCGCGAGCATCGCGAGCAGGAGCATTTCGTCTCGGCCCACCCCACGGTGCCCGTGGTGCAGGTTCGCGCCATGTCCGAGGACGTCCACGATCTCACTGGTCTGCGGCAGATCGGGGACTTGCTGGCGAGCGCATGAAAGTACGGCCGGCGGACGGCGCCGGCCGTACTACGGCTCGCCGGGCTTGGATCAGCCCGCGATCAGCTCGTTGGTTCGTTCGTACTCTTCCTTGGCCGACTCGAGCAGGTCTCGCCACGAGTCCACGTCAGGCCGCCGTCGAAGCAGCGCACGCCGTTCGCGCTCGGTCATACCGCCCCACACCCCGAACTCGATGCGGTTGTCCAGCGCATCGGCGAGGCATTCAGTACGAACCGGGCAACCCCGGCAGATGAGCTTGGCCCTGTTCTGCGCGGCGCCCTGCACGAACAGGGCATCCGGATCCGCACCCTTACAGGCGGCACGGGAGGTCCAATCCGTGATCCACATTGTTCGACCCCACTCCCCTTAGGTGGTCAGTCGTCATTTGGGGCCGACGGGCGCGGGCGCCGAGCCTCCGTATTCAGTTGCCGCAGAGGAGAACGTACGCAACTTCACGTTCGGGCCGACAGACCCCAGAGGACCAATTTCTCGCGGCCATCTTGACCGGGAATGACTAGTCACCCCCATCAGTCAAGGCGAAATGGTGTCGCGCTACCGATTCGGTCAGTCTTTCCACGTACTCTTGGTAGCGTGCAAGCGCAGCGCAAAGATCGCTCCAACCCCGTCCTCGCCATCCTGCGTCTGATCATCGCCGGATCGGTCGCCGGGGTGCTGGCCGCAGCCGTGGCCCTGCCTGCGGTCGGAGGGGCGGGGATCTCCACGAAGAGCGCTGTGGAAAGCCTCAACCTCAAGCCTGAAGAGCTCGACGAACCCCCTCTTCCTGAGCGCACCATCCTGAAGGACGCCAACGGCAAGCAGTTCGCGCAGTTCTACTTTGAAAACCGGCAGTCTGTCCGCCTTGACCAGGTCGCCCCGATCATGCAAACGGCGCTGATCGCGATCGAGGACTTCCGTTTCTACCAGCACGGGCCGATCGATGTTGAGGGAACGGCCAGAGCGCTCGTGAAGAATTTGTCGGGCGGCGGCGTGATGCAGGGCGGCTCGTCGATCACCCAGCAGTACGTCAAGCAGGTGCTGGTCAACGCGGCCGAGACTCCCGAGGAGCAGGCGGCGGCCATCGCCCCGACGCTCTCCCGCAAGCTGTCCGAGTTGCGTAACGCGATGGCGATCGAGAAGAAGTACTCGAAAGACCAGATTCTCGAGAAATATCTGAACATCGCCTACTTCGGCGCGGGCGCCCACGGCATCCAGGCCGCGGCCCGGCGCTTCTTCGACAAGCCCGCATCCGAGCTCAGCCTCGTCGAGAGCGCCACCCTGGCCGGCGCCGTCCAGAACCCCGCCCGCACCGACCCGAGCGTCGGCCCCGAGTCGCGGGCGCGGCTGCTGCAGCGGCGCAACATCGTGCTCGACCGGATGGCCGAGATCGGCAAGGTCTCGCGGCAGGAGGCCGACGAGGCCAAGGCGAAGAAGCTGGGCTGGAAGAACATCAAGGCGCCCGGCGGCTGCGAAGCCAGCAAATATCCGTACTTCTGCCTCTACGTCCAGTACGAGATCCTCAACAACGAGGACTTCGGCAAGAACCAGGACGAGCGCAAGAAGCTGCTCCAGCGGGGCGGTCTGACGATCAAGACCACGATCGACCCGAAGATGCAGGCCGCCGCCGACAAGGCGATCAAGAAGTACGTCTCCAAGAAGGACAAGCCCGTGGCCTCGCAGGCCATGGTCGTTCCCGGCACCGGCGAGATCAAGGCCATGGCCGCCTCGCGGAAGTTCGGCGGGAGCAAGAAGAAGAACGAGATGAGCTACAACATCGTGGCCGACGCGGCGCACGGTGGCGGTCGCGGGTTCCAGCAGGGCTCGACGGCCAAGGTCTACACGCTGGCCGCGGCGCTGGAGGAGGGCCTGAAGTACGGCGACGGCTTCCCGGCGCCGGCGGGCTACCAGGCCGGCGGCTACAGCACGTTCAAGAACTGCAAGGGCGACAACGTCGGCGACCCGTCCCACACCGTGCACAACTCCAGCGAGGGCGGCGGCGGCTTCAAGACGCTGCAGACCGGCACCTGGGGCTCGGTCAACACGTTCTTCCTCAAGCTCGAGGAGAAGGTCGGGCTCTGCAGCGTGGTCAAGATGGCCAAGAAGCTCGGGGTCAAGCGGGCCGACGGGCAGAAGCTGTCGGAGGTGGAGACGTTCACGCTGGGGGTCAACGAGGTCGACCCCGTGACGATCGCCAGCTCGTACGCCGTCTTCGCCTCGCGCGGGCAGTACTGCAAGCCGCTGGCGATCACGGAGATCAAGGACAGGAACGGCAAGGCGAAGCAGTACAAGCCGAAGTGCTCCCAGGTCCTGGAGGAGGAGGTCGCCGACGCGGTCAGCGGCATCCTGTCCGGCGTGTTCACCAAGGGCACGATGACGGAGGTGGGCGGCATCGGGCGCGACGCGGCCGGCAAGACCGGCACGACCGACAACTACGCGTCGGCCTGGTTCGCCGGTTACACCCCCAACATGTCGTCGGCCGTCAGCCTGGGCGACCCGCGCGGCACCAGGGGCAACGAGCTGATCGGGGTCACGATCGGGGGCCGCTACTACTCGTACGTGTACGGGGCCTCCATCTCCGGGCGGATCTGGAAGGACGCGATGCTGACCGCCCTGAAGGGGGTCGAGGCCGCGGAGTTCATGCCGGTGGACCAGTCGCGATTCGGCGGGTGCACGGAGAACTGCGCGCCGAAGAAGCCCGAGAAGAAGGACAAGGACGAGGAAGGGCCGCCCACCGGGGACGGCGACCCGTTCGACATCTTCGACCCGCCGAACGGGGACCGTGGGGACGGGCCCGGCAACGGTCGCGGCGGCGACGGCCCGGGCAACGGCCGCGGCCGCTGACTCCACCACTTCGGGTCCCCGCCGTGTGACGGGCCTGAGGCTCGCTCCGGGCCCCGCCGCCTACCCGTGCGGCGGGGACCCGCCGCACGGCCCGCTGAGACCGCCTACAGGCCCTTCTGAGGGCCCAGCGGTCCGATGGCCCTCCAGGACCCCACGCAAGCCGCCAAGCCAAGCCCTGAGCCCTCTGGGGCGCCACGGGCCCCGGCGCCGAGCGGCGCGACGCCCGGCGGCGGGCGATGGAACACCCGGGAGGCTGCTCTACCCCGCCAGTCGGGCGCGGACGATGGCGGCCACGCGGCCACCCTCGGCCCGCCCGGCGATCTTCGGGTTGACCACCTTCATGACCTGCCCCATGGCCTGCGGCCCGGCGGCGCCCGTCTCCGCGATGGCGGCGTCGACGATGACGCCCAGCTCCTCGTCGCTGAGCTGCGCCGGCAGGTACTCCTCCAGCACCGCCTGCTCGTCCAGCTCGGCCTGCGCCTGCTCGGCCCGCCCCGCGTTACCGAACGCCTCGGCGGCCTCCTTGCGCTTCTTGGCCTCCTTGGTCAGCACCTTGATGACCTCGTCGTCGGTCAGCTGCCTGGCCTCCTTGCCGGAGACCTCCTCGACGTTCACCGCGGCCAGTGCCATCCGAATCGTCCGGAGACGCAGCTCGTCCCGGCTCTTAAGCGAGGCCGTCAGATCGGCCTTCAGCTTGTCCTTCAATGCGCTCATGCGCTCCATCTTGCCGTCTGCGCGGACTGTCCGGACGCCGCGCACCCGATGTCGGGCATCATGAGTAGGTGAGGAAAGCCGTCGCAGTGCCATTGTCCATGCTCGGTCTCGGCCTGGCCGGGCTGGGTTACGCCTCTGTGGTGGAGCGCAACTGGTTCCGCCTGCGCCGCTTCGACGTGCCGG
Source organism: Nonomuraea sp. NPDC004186 (assembly GCF_053603495.1). Taxonomy (NCBI): domain Bacteria; kingdom Bacillati; phylum Actinomycetota; class Actinomycetes; order Streptosporangiales; family Streptosporangiaceae; genus Nonomuraea; species Nonomuraea sp. NPDC004186. The sequence continues at coordinate 10,434 of NZ_JBSGFQ010000020.1, forward strand.
TGCTGGAGCGCGGTCAGCGTCCCGTACGCATTCTCCATCTGTCGGACCTGCACCTGACGCCGCGCCGTACGATGCTGATCAACTGGGTCCGCTCCCTGGGCTCGCTGAAGCCGGACCTGGTGGTCAACACCGGCGACTCGATCGCGCACCTGGACGCCGTCCCCTCGCTCCTGCACGCCCTGGAGCCCCTGCTGTCCCGCCCGGGCCTGTTCGTCTACGGCTCCAACGACCTGTACGCGCCCAAGCCCAAAAACCCGGCCCGCTACCTCTGGCGCACCTCCAAGAACGACCGCCGCCAGCACGTGCCCTCCCTGCCCTGGGAGGAGCTGGGGGCCGGCATGGCGGCCGAGGGCTGGCTCGACATGAACAACACCACGGCCCGCATCAAGGTGGGCGACCTCGACGTGGCGGTGGCGGGCATCCACGACTCCCACATCAACCGCGACCGCTACGACCTCGTCGCCGGCCCGGCCCCCGCCGACGCCGACCTCCGGCTGGGCGTCATGCACTCCCCCGAGCCCCGCAACATGACCCGCTTCGCCGCGGACGGCTACCAGTTCCTTCTGGCCGGCCACACCCACGGCGGCCAGCTCTGCATCCCGTTCTACGGCGCCCTGGTGACCAACTGCGGCATCGACCGGGCCCGCGTGAAGGGTCTGAGCCGCCACGACAACGCCTGGCTCCACGTCTCGGCCGGCCTCGGCACCTCCCCTTACGCCCCCGCCCGCTTCGCCTGCTTCCCGGAGGCGTCACTGCTTACCCTTGTTCCTCGCCGTTGAGGCGGTCACAACTACCTCTGGAGTCCGCTAGACTTTTCCAAGCACGCGCAAGACCGGCGTGCACCGGGGTGTAGCGCAGCTTGGCAGCGCGCTTCGTTCGGGACGAAGAGGTCGTGGGTTCAAATCCCGCCACCCCGACCCAGGTAGAAGGCCGCTTCCGATTTTCGGAAGCGGCCTTTCTCGTTGGCCGGGTGCCTGGAGAGACATCCGGCCCTTTCTCTGGACGGCCTCGCCGCGACACGGATGTTGGTGAAACATGACCGAAAGCCCCATGTCCGCCGGCGAGCTGCTGGAGATCGCCGACGCCCTCCTCCCCGGCCGCTCCCTCGACTCCGCCCGGGTCACCGAGGGCAATCTCCATCACGTCGTGCTCCTGCCGGGAACCGCGGCCGTACGGGTGAGCAAGCGACCGTCGTCGGCGGAGGCGATGCCGCGCCGCATGGAGGTGTTGCGGGAGATCGCCGGCGCCGGGCTGCCCTTCGCGATGCCGGAGCCGCTCACACCCGTGACCCGGTTCGGTGAGCGCGCGGCGGTCGCCGTTTCGTGGATCGACGGGGAGGAGCAGCCCGAGGGACAGGGCGACCCGGATCAGATCGGAAAGTTGCTGCGCGCCGTGCGGGAGGTGCCCGTCACGCCGCGGCTGAGGCAACTGCTCTACGCCCCCAGGGAGCAGGGCTGGGCCGAGGTTCTGGCGCAGCAGGTGGTGCCGCGCCTGCCGGACAGGTGGCGGGATGAGTGCCGCAGGCGCCTGGAGGCGGCATCGGCCCTGGAACCCGTACCGGATGCGCTGGTCCACGGCGACCTGGGCGGCGCCAACGTGCACTGGGGCCGGGACGGCAGGTTGGTCGGCGTCCTCGACTGGGACCAGGCCCATCTGTTCGACCCCGCCATCGACGCGGCCCTGATGGCCTGGCACGGCTGGGACACGATCCGGCTGGCCGTGGACCCCGAGACCTACCGGCGCGCCCGCGCCTACGACGCCCTGTTCGGGGTCGGGCATCTCGTCGGGATCCTTGACGGCCGTCCGCTGGTGAACGTCGACGGGTACGTACGCAGCATCGTCGCCTGGCTCGAGGCGTCATCATAACGTTCTGTTATTTTGCGGTCACCATAGGGTCTCTTGGTACGGTGAGTACGTACAAATCGTCCCCAAGGAGAACTCAAGTGCCGGCCGGATCCGACCCCCGCGCGTTGTACGAACGCGTCGCGGACACCCTGCGCACGTCGATAGAGCGAGGCGAACTGGCGCCAGGAGACACGGTGCCGCCAGAGCAGGAATTGGCAGAGAGACATGGTGTGTCGCGTCAGACGGTGCGACAGGCGTTGCAGCAGCTCACCAACGAGGGGCTGCTCAGCAGCGGGCGGGGCCGCGGCCGTACCGTGCGCTCGCAGGCGCGCCTGCGCTGGCACCTGTCCCACTTCGAGCACCGGGGAGGCCACAGTGCCGACGCGGACGCGTGGGCGACCGAGGTCCAGGACCAGGGCCGCGTCCCCCTGCAGGAGGTGAGCGTCGGCCTGGAGATCCCGCCGAAAGAGGTGGCCGAACGCCTCAGACTCGACGCCGAGAAGGACATCGTGGTGGTCCGGCGCAGGGTGCGGTACGTGGACGACGTTCCCTTCCAGGTGGCCGACAGCTACTTCCCGGAGGACCTGGCCAGGGGGACGGCGCTGATGCAGCCGAAGAGCGTGAGCGCCCCCGGTGGCCTGCTCGCGTCCATCGGTCACCCTCAGCAGCGGCTGGTGGACGAGATCCAGGTCCGGATGCCCACCAAGGACGAGTCCGCCCGGCTGGGGCTGCCTGCGGGCACGCCGGTGGCCGAGCACATGCGTACCGGCTACGACGCCGAAGGCCGGCCGGTGCGGGTGATGGTCACGGTCGCACCGGGAGACCGGCACACGCTCGTCTACGAACTCGATGCTTCATGACCGTGGCCGAGGCCGTGGACCTTTTCCACAGTGACCCCATGACGCAGCCGCTGACCTACCCGGGACACACCCCCACCACCTCCGGCGTGCTGGTGGACGACACGTACCTGCAGCTGCGCTTAGAGGAGGCCGCCCCGGCGGACGACTGGCAGGCCGGAGACGAGACGCTGGGCGAGCTCCTGGCGCGGCTCGACCGCTCCCCGATGTCGGAGCGCCATCCGGTCGTCGCCGTGGGCTCCAATGCCTCGCCCGGTCAGATGCGCCGCAAGTTCGCCGGCCATGGGATCCCGCCGGTCATCCCCATGACACTCGCCGAGGTGGACGGCATCGCTCCGGGCTTCTCCGCGCACGTCAACCGGTGGGGTTACGTGCCGGCCGTGCCGGTGGAGGCCCAGGGCGAGACCTCGCGGCTCTTCGTGCTCTGGCTCGACGAACGCGAGCTCGCCGCGCTCGACCTCACCGAACCGAACTACTGGCGCCGCCGCCTGCCCGCCGAGCGCCATCCCGTGACGCTCGAATCCGGAGCTCTGCTCCCGCACTGCTTCGTCTACGTCGGTCGGCACGGGTGTCTGGTGGACGGGACCGGTGCGGCCAGACGGCTCGCGGATCAGCGGGCGCTCATCCAGTGCCTTCTGGACGAGTCCCCTGAGCTGCGTCGTCTGTGCGGGAGCACGGCTGAGGAGTTCGTCGCGTCCGTACGGGACGAGGCGCTCCGTGACACGCTCTACCGGCTCTTCCCGGCAGAGCGACGCACGATGTCCCAGCCTGCCCTGGTGGACCTGCCGTCACGTTAGCCAGGAGGTGGTCTGTGCCCGAGCACTGTCGCCGCGACGGAGCCCGCCTTGGACATCGCCCCGGCCGCCACGGCGCTCAATGCCTACGCCGTGGCCGAACTTCGACGTACCCGTTCAGCGGTATGGGGTTCAGTCCTCCGGGGGGACCTCGTCGCGCATGCCGGGCAGGATCATCGGCAGCTGCTGCGTGCCGACGGCGCCAGGGAGTTTCTGGCTTTCTCGGAAGTCGCGCAGTCTGCGCCGGCGACGGTCGCGTTCGTGGGCGAGCCACTCCCTGCCCTCCGCGGACACCGCCTCCAGGATCCTGAGCGCTCCTGTCACGCCCGAGACGTCGAGCGCCAGGGCGTAGAGGTAGTTGATGTTCTCCTGCACACGGTCGATCAGGCCTTCCTCGTAGTTGTCCACGAGGACCTCGATGGAGGAGGCATTGACAAGCGAGAGCTGGAAAGCCCGTCTGAAGACCAGGTTCGGCTGTTCGTACGGGCGGATCTTGTCTCGGACCAGCACGTGCCGGCGGCCGTGTTCGAAGCGCACGCTCGCCTCTACGACCCTTGCCGAGGCGATCATCTCGTACCTGAACGTGGTGCGCTCCTCGTTGTGCGTGGTGGCCGTGGCGAAGTCAAGTCTGACGGTGACCTGCCGCACGCCGCCCGCGGTAAGCAGGAAGAGCAGCACCTTGTAGGCCGAGTAGCGGGGTGGGCCGTATCGTACTCGAGCGCGCAGGCAGGGGTCGTCGGCCTCGGTCAGTGTGAGGTGCGCGATGACATCGCGGTTGCTCAGACCGTAGTCCTTCAGGGCCTGCGACTTGATCATCATCTTGTCGTAATCCAGCCACGCGGCCATCTCAATGTCGGTGGGCCGGTCGGCGAGCACGCCGGACCAGCGTTCGTACTCCTGCTGCTCGGCGATGAACCGCCGGTGCGACTCCTCGTTGTCACGCGGATGGCGGATGACCGCCGCAAGATAGTCGAACGTGTCGGACCAGGCCGTAGCCGCGGCCAGGCCCAGCAGAAGACCGACTCCGAGCATGCCGAGGAAGCTGGCGGTCGCCGTGCCGACGAGCGCGATCAGCCCGGCGAGCACCAGTGCTGCGTTGCCGGCCACGACGGCGGCCGGTGGGCCGCTGGGAGTCAGCTGGACGCCGGTGCGGAATTGTTGCGCGGCGTTACTGGCGTACCACCTGATGAGCCACCTGATCGGCCCCACCGACTGCTGGTCGCCGCCGTACAGGTGAAGCAGGTCGGCCTTCAGCGCCGCCCGTACCGGTGTGCTGGCCCACTGCCACTGCCGTGCCGCAACAGGATCGGACGGCCCTGACTTGTCGAACCAGTGGTCGACGCTGGCCGAGACCGCCTCGCCGAAGCCTGCGTGCCGCCACGTCGGCTGTGGACGCTTGTCCGTGGAGCGCTGCGGCAGGCCGATCTTGAAGGTGGCGATCAACCAGGCCCCGACCAGCACGAGCACGACGGCCAGGGCGATCGGGCTGTCCGCTGCCATGAGGCCGACCATCCAGAGAGCTCCCAGCCCGCCGAGCACTACGCCGGTGATGACCTTGAACCGCTTGCTGGGATCCAGGACGGGCCTGGGCCGCATGGTCTTCCTGGGCGGCTCGGGGACGGGTTCGAAGAACTTCCAGACACGGTGCCGGCGATTACCGCTGACGCGCATCTCCTTCACATGGTCTCTCTCCAGGGCCTCGATCCGGTCCTGGATCCACCCTCCCATGATCATTTCGAGGTGGCGGTGAATCTCGTCCTGCCGTTCCCTCGGCAGGGCCTGATACGCCTCGATCGCGGCAGCCATGCGCTTGTCGTCGAGCGCCTCGGAATCGTCCTCGGCGATACAGTGGGTGAGTTCCATCACCGCCTCGAACGCCTGCCGCCATGGGTCGCGCGGGAACCTCGCGGCCATCGCACCGGCCGCCGCCAGGTGGGCGAACTCGGTCTCCCCGAGATGGTCGAGCGTGCGATCGCTCAGCGTCGCCAGGACCCAGTAATAGGCAACTTCATTGGACTCGTGGCCGCACATCGCCGCTTCCTCGATCAGCTGCTCTGCCCTCCGGGGCATGTCTCCGTTGAGATACGCGAGCCCGACCTCGTATTTACGCTGTGGAGGATCACTGGAAGCCACGGTATATATGGTGACATTTCCATTTAAATAGCCTATTTGCGCATCAACATGCGCGTCGTCCATGGCGACGTTGGTGGCGCCGTGCCAGCCGCCGTTCATCGGTTCAGCCCCTGACCCGCCGCGAGGACGACGGCGGCGATCGACGCGACGTCGGCGACGTCGCCGAGCAGGCCCCGCACTTTCTTCAGCGCGAGCACCATTTTCCCGCGGCGTTCATCGCCACCGCTCTTGAGATAGGAGTCGACCTCGGCCAATTCGGCCTCCGCCGCTCTGTGGACCTCGGCCTCGAGCGCTCCCGACGCGACCGATCGGCGCATCGCCGCACGCAGCTCGGCCACCCGGGCCCGCAGATCATCCTCACGGGGTGGCGCGGATCCGACGGTGACGTTCCCCACGACCTTGCCGATCTGTGCGCCGACGCGAGCGTTGCCCTCGGCGACATTCTTATACCGCTCCGACATCGGCTACCTCCCAGCCTCGTTCATCGACTCTGTATGTCGATGAACCCATCAAACAAAAGGAGCTGTACGGGGCCTTGCACACTAGTTACGAGGAATCCCAGCCACTTGTTCATGGCGTCAGAGGCACTCGTCGGAGGCCTCAAAGCGCGGCGATGACGGACGACACGTGCGAGGCCAGATCAGACACGTCCGCCAGCAAACCGCGCAGTCTCTTGAGCGCGATCGTTGCTTTTCGCGTGCCGTGTCCGGTGCGCTCTGACAGAAATGCGGTGGCGATGGCGATCTCTTCCTCCGCCGCGGCGAAGGTGACCTCGTCCAACTCGTGGGTCTTCAATGCCCTTCTGAGCTTGTCGCGAAGCTCCATGAGCTGGGCCGCAGGATCGAGAACACCCCCTGACGCCTGCGGTATCAAGATGTCGCCGTAGATGTTCGCTGCCTGCACGCCCACGTGCGCATGGCCGCGGGCGATGATCCGCACGCTCTCGGCCCTCCCGTTCCCCGCCGCATCGGCAGATCGCCCGTGGTGCGGCTCCAGAGCCAATTCCTGCGCGAGGGCGATGGCGAACGCCGCCGCGTTGGCCACCGCCCTCACCTGCCAGTCGGCTCCGTCGCTGGTCACTTTGGTGCCGTCCGCCCGATCACTGATGCCCCGCACCACGACCGTCGGCAGCGACCTGTTGAGGTGGCCGGCCTGCGACACACCGGCGGCTTCCATCTCGATGGCGAGCGCGTCGTTGTACGTCTGGCGAACCCAGTGGGCGTGCGCGGAGATCCTGGAGTCCTGCACGACCTCGCCGGCCGCGATGGGCCCGAAGCGCACCTTCGGCACGGCTGCCCCTTCGGGCAGGCGCCGGCTCCAGGATCCGCTCCTGTAGAGATGGCGGGCGATCTGATCCGGCTCGTGGGAGATCTCCCAGACGCGCGGGCGCGCTTTGAACCCGTCGTCCTCGCTGGTGCCACCGTGATAGGCGTACACGTGGGTCGCAACCACCACGTCGCCCAGGCCGATGTCGGGCCAGAGGGCCCCGGCCACGCCCACGAACAGTAGGGCGTACGGGGCAAACTCCGCGATCGCCCGCTCGGCGAGCACCGCGGCGGGATGGTTTCCCTTGCCGACCAGTCCCAAGGCCACCCGGCATCCGCCATCCGCGATCCTGCCGACCTCGAACCGCGTGCCAGCGGAATGGCGATGCGGCCGCGGATCGGCCACGTGCTTCAGGACGGCCTGATACTCCAGGTCCAGTGCGGTGAGGATCACGATGGGACGCTCGTTCATGCCTGCCCGCCTTCCTCGGCTGCGGTCTGAACCGCCGATCCGCTCTGCGGCATGACATGGACCGAACGGACCATGGGGGGATTCAGCATCTGGACCGGACCCGCTCTGAAGAGCCGGGCGGGGCGGCCGTTCGCCGTGCGCCGCATCGGGCCGTCCGCGACGATGAAGCCACGTGAGCCCTGCACCTTGCGGTAGAAGTTCCGGGGATCCAGCCGGACCCCCCACACTGCCTCGTACACCTGCTGGAGCTCCGAGATGGTGAACGTCTCGCCGCAGAACGCGGTGGCGAGCGCGGTGTACTCGAGCTTGGTGCGCGCGCGTTCGACGCCGTCGGCGATGATCCGCCTGTGGTCGAACGCCAGTTCCACGCCGGAGGACAAGGCGTCCTCCACCGGAGTCCAGCAGGCGCCGGCCGCGTCGGTCCCGGCGACGGGCTCCGGCAGGCGCGGCGCGATGGCCAGGTGGGCGACGGACACGACGCGACCTCTGGGATCGCGCCCCGGCTCGCCGTACACCCCCAGCGTCTCCAGATGCACGTCGACCAGCCCGGCCTCCTCGGACAGCTCCCGCCGCGCCGCCGCCTCGATGCCCTCGTGCTCGTCGCGGAGAAATCCTCCCGGCAGGGCGAGCGCGCCCCTGTAGGGCTCGATCCCGCGTTCGACGAGCAGTACGTGCAGGCGTGCGTCACGGAGGGTCAAGATCACCAGATCGACCGCGAGCAGGACGGCCGGCGGTTCCCATTGGTCGGCGCGCATGAGGACACCATAGCTTTTTGTCAGATCGACAGGAAGCCTCGGAAACCTCCGGCTCGAACGGGTTCCGGAGTCCGTGAGGGAGCTGACCGGCATCACTCGGCTGCGCTTACCCTTCAATCAGATCGCGGAAGTCCCGGATTGGCTGGGAGAGCTGCGCTCCTTGCGCGAGCTCAACCTGACCGGAAACCGGCTCCGCGACCTTCCCGAACCACTCGCGAGCCTCGCCTCCCTGCGAGAGCCCAGTCTGGCCGGGAACGCCTTCGCATCCGTCCCGCCCTGCCTGCGGAGCTTCGGCTCGCTCAACGTGCTCGACCTGAGCGACAACCACATCACCCTGGTTCCTGAATGGCTCGGCGAGTATCCGTCCCTCACGCTTCTCGACCTCCACGGGAACCTCCTGGAAAGCCTCCCGGCCTCCCTCGGCGACCTGGCGACGCTGACGCGCCTGGACGTCGCGGACAACGAGCTGGGGGAACTGCCGGAAAGCCTGGCGGGCCTGACGTCGCTGGAGGAGTTGGACGCCTCCGGCAACAACCTGGACGAGGTCCCGGAATGGGCGCTGCACCTGGTCGGGGACGACTGGGACGAGGACGGCGAAGAGGAGGACTAGGGAGCGTCGACTCGCCAGGCGAGCACGCGGCCGTAGTGGGACTGGCCGTACACGTGCAGGCTCCCCCGGATGGTCGTCGCCGCGACGGAGCGGACCGGGCGGGCGAACGCGCCCAGGACAGCGAGGTGGCGCTGGGAGGCGGCGTCCCAGAGGGTCACCGTGCCGTCCTCGGTCCCGGTCACCAGCAGGCGCCGGTCCCCGTGCTCGGCGAGGCTCAGGCAGGTGACGGTCGAGGTGTGCGATATCCACTCGCGGCGTTCCCAGGCGGTGGTGTCCCACAGGTGCACGTACCTGCCGCTGGCGACGGCGAGCACGTCGCGGTCGGCGATCCGGCCCATGGCCAGCCCCTCGCCGGTGTCGTCCACGTCGAGCACCTGGAGGTGGCGGCCGGTCAGCGGGTTCCAGAGGTCCACCTCGCTGTCGCGCCGGGTGGCCAGCACCGGCTGGTCCCCGGCCCTGCCGAAGGCGCTCTCGCTCAGCGCGAACCCCCACCTGGGCAGCCTGGCCACGCACTCCTGCGTGACCGGGTCCCACACCTCGGCCCCGGCTGCGAGCAGCACGCGGCCGTCGACCTCGCCGAAGGCGAGAGCGGTGGGTGAGGCGTGGTCGCCGGTGCCGAAGGTGACCCGGCCGCCCGTGGCGTCGTCCTTCCGCGCGATCCCGCGGATCTTGCTCAGCGGCTGCCACAGCATGGTGCCGTACGCGGCGCAGCCGCTGCTCGCGAGGTACGGCCGACCGGCCGCGTTCCCGGCCGCGAGCCCTCGGCAGCAGTGGTCGTACGGCGAGAGGTCGCAGTCGTGGCCGCGGCCGCTCTGGCGGCAGCCCACCGAGCCGATCTTCTCTCCGCTCACCGCGTCCACGACGAGCACGGTGTCACTGTGCGTGCCGACGGCCAGGGCGGGCGCGCCCTGCGCCGTGGTGAACAGCGCCAGCCCCGACCCGCCGTAGCCGATCCGCCGGTGCCGGTGCGGCGTCTGCGCGTCCCAGAGCTGCACCGTTCCATCGAGCCCGGCCGTGGCCAGGCAGAGGCCGCCCTCCAGGCTCCCGAACGCGGCGGCCGTGATCAGGCGGGTGTCGGCGTCCAGATGGACGTCCGTCCCGTCGCCCAGGTACGTGATCACTGCCTTCGCGGGCCGTTCCCACGCCCGGCCGGTGTCGGTGTGGTTCGCCACGAGCATCACGTTCTGCCTGGCGTGGGTCGTCATGGCCACCGGACCCTGGTCGCGGTCGAACCCCCGGCCGCGGGCCCGATCGCCGAGGTTCTCCAGTTTCAGGTAGACCGACTCGCGGCTCTGCACCGTGTAGTCCGGCGGGTGTTCGATCCGGACCACCACGCCGATCTCGGGCCGCCCGTTCCGCATGCCCACGAGCAGGGGCGGAGCGAACCCGTCGTTCTCCAGGTCCGGCCAGACATCGTTCAGTCCGGCGGTGCCCAACCGCTCGCCGGTGGCCGGGTCCCACACGTACAGCGTGTCGTAGCCCAGGGAGGCCAGCACCGTACGCTCTCCCAGCTTCGCCACCGCGAGGTCGAGCACCGTTTCGTCCCACTCCGCACGCAGCTCGCGTACGAGCTCGCCGGTGACGGGGTCCAGCAGGTCGACGCGCCCGTCATGGTCGGCGGCCAGGATCTCGTCATCGTCGTACCCGATCGCCACGGCGAGCAGCACCCGCCCGCCCTCGGCGGCGACGAAGGCCAGGGCCGACGGGTGGCCCGCGGTCGTCTCTCGGGCGAACCCGCGCGCTCCGGTGAGCGGGTCCCACGTGCGTATGGTGCCGTCGTGATCGCCGCCGGCCAGCACCGGGCTGCCGTTCACCACGCCGAACGCCAAGGCGCGGACGCTCGCCGTAAGGCCCTCCAGGTCCGGCCCCGACTGGTCGAACGCGTCGCGCAGCCGCACCACGTGGTCGTCGCCGCCACTGGCCACGAACGTACGGCCCCCGAACTCGCCCACCGCCACCGCCCGGACCGGGCCGTCGTGCCGGGCCGGGCACACGTGGAAGGCCGTGGGCCGCTCGCCGGTCTCCCATGCCAGGGCCCACGTCCCCGGCCCTGCCGCGTCCAGTGCCGCCAGGGCCTCCGGCTCCTCGGCCGCGGCGATCGCGCGCAGGAACTCGAGCCGTTCGGGGCCGGTGAGAGCGAGGAGGCGCGGGAGCGCCCGGCGGCAGGCGCGGAGGACGGCCGGTGGCCATGGCCCGCGGAGCGCGCCGCGCAGGAGCTCCGCCTCGTGCAGTGCGGTGAGATCGAGCGGCATCGGGCGCTGTTCCTCTCCTCGCGCTCGGTCAGAAACTAGTGATCGTGATCACTGAGGCGCGGCGCGCTTCGCCAAATCGTGATCTGGCCGGCCGGGAGCGAAGGGGATATTCTAAAATTCCTTAGAACATGAGAAGGAGCGGACATGTCTTACCCCGAGCCCCGATACCTGGCAGAGTCCGGCGAGCACAGTGGTGTCCTGCGCACGGCGGACACCCCGCCCGACCTGTCGATGGCCAGCGGCACGCAGGTGCACTACCTCGGCACGGGCGGCTCGACGAACGGCGCGTTCGGCCTGTACCGGTGGGAGATGGGCCCGCGCCCGTCCGGTCCCGGCGCGCACTTCCACCGCACGATGACCGAGTCGTTCTACGTGTTGTCCGGCACCATCAGGCTCTTCAACGGCGAGAAGTGGGCCGAGGGGAAGCCCGGCGACTTCCTGTACGTGCCTGAGGGCGGCGTGCACGCATTCCGCAACGAATCGGGCGAGCCGGCCTCCATGTTGATCCTCTTCACCCCGGGCGCGCCCCGCGAGGCGTACTTCGAGGAGCTCGCCGACATCTCCAACACCGGCCGCGAGCTCGGCCCCGAGGAGTGGACCGAGCTGTACCTGCGTCACGACCAGTACATGGTCTGATGTCCGAGTCCCCGGAGGAGCCGATCTACCAGCAGCTGGCCCGCATCGGCAAGGCCCTGGCCAGCCCGGTGCGGCTGCGCCTGCTGGACGTGCTCGGCCAGCGCGAGCACACGGTCGAGGAGCTGGCCCAGGCGGCGGGGGTGGCGCTCAAGAACACCTCCGCCCAGCTCCAGCAGCTGCGGGCCGTCCATCTGGTGACCAGCAGGAAGGACGGCCAGCGGGTCTACTACCGGCTGGCGGACGAGCGGGTGTCGCGGTTCCTGGCGGAGTTGCGGGGGTTCGCGGAGGGGCGGCTGGCCGAGCTGCGCGACGCCGTACGGACCCGGCTCGGGCCCCTTGAGGGGGTGACCGCCGACGAGCTGGCCTCCCGCCTGGCCGACCCCGGCACGCTGGTCGTGGACGTGCGCCCGGCCGCCGACTACGCGGCCGGGCACGTGCCGGGGGCGATCTCCCTGCCCATGGCCGAGCTGCGCGAACGCCTGGACGAGCTGCCCAGGGAGAGGGAGATCGTGGCGTACTGCGGCGGGCCGTACTGCGCGGTGTCCTCGGAGGCCGTACGCGTCCTGAGCGAGCACGGCTACGCGGCCCGCGCCCTCGACGGCGGCTACCCCAGCTGGCAATGGCGGTGAGGCGTGGTGAGCGTGTGGTGAGTACGCGGTGAGGCGGTGCCGCCAGGGTTGAGCCATCGCCGGATCCGCACCGAGGACCGGCCGCTGGCAAGGAGCAGAGGATGGGCGTTCTGGCGGGCAAGACGGCGCTGGTCACGGGCGGGTCGCGAGGCATCGGGCGGGCGGTGGCGCTGCGGCTGGCCGCCGAGGGCGCTCTGATCGCCGTCCACTACGGCGGGAACGACGTGGCCGCCAAGGAGACCGTGGGCCGGATCGAGGAGGCGGGCGGCCAGGCGTTCGCCGTCCGCGCCCGGTTCGGCGAGGCGGGCGCGGTGGACGAGCTGTTCGAGGGGCTGGCCGCCGGGCTCGCGGGACGGGGGCTGGACGTCCTGGTCAACAACGCGGGCATCGGCTCGGCCAAGCCGATCTCGCAGACCACCCCGGAGGAGCTGGACCGGGTGCTGGCGATCAACGTCAGCACGCCGTTCTTCGTGATCCAGCGCGCGCTGCCGCTGCTGAACGACGGCGGCCGCATCATCAACATGGGCTCGACGGCCAGCCGCTTCGCGGTCACCACGCAGATCGGCTACACCATCAGCAAGGCGGCGCTCGCGTCGATGGCCCCGACCCTGGCCAACGAGCTCGGCAGGCGCGGGATCACGGTGAACACGGTCGCCCCCGGCGCGGTGCGGACCGACATGACCGCGGGCTACACCTCGATCCCCGAGGTGGTGGCCGGGCTGGAGTCGATCACGGCGCTCGGGCGGCTCGGCGAGCCGGAGGACGTCGCCGACGTCGTCGGCTTCCTGGCGGGGCCGCAGGGCCGGTGGGTGACCGGCCAGACCATCGACGTGTCCGGCGGCACGTACCTCGGCCCTCTCACCTGACCTGGCGTTTCAACCACAGGAGTTCTCATGAGCCAGAACATCACGCCCCCGCTGGGCCGCCGCTACGAGGTCGGAGGCAGGCGGCTGTTCCTCGACCGCGCCGGCGCCGGCGGTCCCGCCGTCGTCATCCTGCCCGGCGCGGCCGCCATGGGCCTGGACTACCTCAACCTCCACCAGCAGGTCAGCACGTTCACCACCAGCGTGATCTACGACCGCGGCGGCACCGGCTGGAGCGACCCCACCCGGCTGCCGCGCACCGCCGCCGAGGCCGCCGACGAGCTGTACGACCTGCTGCGGGTCGCCGGCGTTCCGGGGCCGTACGTGCTGGTGGGGCATTCCCTGGGCGGGCTGCACGCGCGCCGCTTCGCCCAGCTCCACCCCGACGAGGTGGCCGGGCTGGTCGCCCTGGACATCCTTTACGAGGAGTGGGACGCCTACGTGCCCGAGCCGTTCCGGCTCACGCAGGCGCAGGCGCTCGACGAGACCGTCACCGAGATCCCGGCCGAGCTGGTCGAAGGCGCGCGGGCCCTGCTCAACGGCATGTTCGCGAGCTGGCCTTCTGACATCCGCGAGGCCCTCGTCGCCCGGCACCTGGACCCCGCCGCGTTCGCCGACGGCATGCGGGAGCGCGCGAACCTCGCCGAGCTGGCCGAGGAGGTCAGGAACGGCGGCCAGGTGCCCGACGTGCCGCTGATCGCCTTCACCGCCCAGGGCATCGACCCCGGCCAGGAGCTGTACCTGCCGGCCGAGATGCTGCACCGCCAGAACGAGGCCAAGCGCGCCATGTACACCGACCTGGCCGCCTCGGTCTCCCGCGGCGAGAACCGCGTGCTGGAGAACGCCTCGCACAGCTGGATCCACATCGAAGGGGCCGACGCCGTCCTGAAGGGCATCCAGGACCTGATCGAGAAGGTCTGAACCGTCACTGCGCCTCGTGCGGCAGCTCCTCGGGACGCCCGTGTAATCGCCCGAGGATCACGGGGGCACGACGGAGGTCCGCCCGCATCAGGCGGTGCCGGCGGCGGGCACCGCACACGTATCCCCAGGCGCAGCCCACGAGCGCCACGGCGGTGAACGCGGCCAGCCGGAGCAGGTCGTCGGTTCCGAAGGCCAATTGGCCTTGGGGATGCGCCAGAAAGCCCGTTGCGAAACACCACGACATCGCGCCCGTCGCCAGTGCGGCGAAATAGCGCCGCACCCAGGCACCGAACACGCCGACCGCCACCGCCATGACGACGATGCGTGCCGTGGCCTCGGAGAAAGCCAGCGCGGCGACGACGCAAGCGCCGACCGCCCACACGAACCCGGCCGGAAGCAGCATCTCCACAGGACGCCCGCGCATCGACCATCCTTTCTGTGGGAGCAATTTCATAAAACCCGCCCGGGCCCGCGGGGGCGATATCTTCTACGGCATTACTTCGCGCACGCCACGGCTGTTGACGCGTTATTCACGCGGTGCGGCGGCCGGTCAGGCCACGCGCTTCGCGGGCCTGGACAGCGTGCCCGCCGGGTCGATGACCCCCGCGGACAGCGGTCTTGTACTGCTTGTGCACGGTGCGCCGGGAAGTCTGGTCGGCATGAGCGACGGCTGGGCGCGACTCGCGCGCCGAGTACGTACGCGGGCGCCGCAAGCCGGCGAGTACGTACGCGGGCGCCGCAAGCCGGCCGAGCCGGCCGTGACGTACCTGGACGAGCTGGCGGACCTGGAGGCCGCCGCCCCATGGTCAGCCCACGTGGACGCGCGGCCGCCGCTCCGGGTCCGGCTCGGCCTGGCGCAGCACCTCCCTGGTCACCGGCGGCACGTCACCGCCGCCGAAGACCAGGTACCGCAGCATCGCAACGGCCGGATTGCCCTCGGTCCAGTGGAAGTAGATGTGCGGCACGGAGCCGGTCCGGTCGCGCAGATGCAGCAGCAGCGCGGCCAGCGCGTTCGGCACCGCGGAGGTCTCGACCGACAGGATCTTGTGGCCGTACCGCTCCTCCCCCTTGACGTGCAGCTCCGACTCGAACTCGGAGGCGTCCGGCACCGTCGCCTCCACGAACAGGACAGGCTCCGCGGGACGCAGCCGGTGGGTGACCCACGCCTCGCGCAACTTGTCGTTGTACTCGGCCTGGTCCCGCTCGTGCGGCTCGTTGGCGATCACGTGGATCTCGCCGCACGCCGCCTCGTTGACGAACTGCTCGGCCAGCGGGTCCAGGTGGACCGCCGTGACCCGCAGCTCGGTGGAGCGGGTGGCGCGGGAGATCAGCGAGAGGCCGACGATGCTCGCGATGAAGAACGAGGCGATCTTGACGCCGTCCGGCCGCTCGAAGACGTTGTCGATCAGGGTGTAGGCCAGGACGAACGAGATGAGCGCGAACCCGGCCATGGCCCTGTGCTGGCCCTGCTTCCCGGCCGACAGCGTCACCGCGACCGCGGCCGAGAGCATGAGTACGAGCACGCCGGTGGCGTACGCGCCGCCCTGGGCGTCCACGTCGGCGTCGAAGATGATCGTGATGGCGAACGCGATGACCGAGAACACCAGCACCAGCGGCCGGATCGCGCCCGTCCACTCCGGCGCCATGCCGTACCGGGGCAGGTAGCGCGGCACCAGGTTGATCAGCCCGGCCATCGCCGAGGCCCCGGCGAACCACAGGATCGCGATCGTGGAGATGTCGTACACGGTGCCGAACCAGTTGCCCAGATATTCGTGCGCCAGGTAGGCCAGCGCCCGGCCGTTCGCCTTGCCGCCGGGCTCGAACTCCTGGTGCGGGATGAGCACGGTGGTGACGAAGCTGGAGAAGATCAGGAAGACGCTCATGATCAGCGCGGCGGTGGTGAGCATCCGCCTGGTGCCCTTGATCCGCTCCTGGATCTCGCCCTTGACCACCGGCATCACCGCCACACCGGTCTCGAACCCGGACAGGCCCAGCGCCAGCTTCGGCATGACCACGAGAGACAGGCCGATCATGGCCAGCGGGCTGGAGAAGTCCAGGCTCAGCGCGCGTTTCCAGTCGACGACCACCTGAGGGGCCTCCAGCACGTGCACGATGGCCGTCGAGACCACGACCGCGTTCAGGGCCAGGTAGACGAAGACGAGCACCACGGCGATGCCGATGGCCTCGGTGAAGCCCATCAGGAACACGCCGCCGAGCAGGGCCAGCAGCACGAGCGTCACGATGACCCGCTCCCCGGCCAGGAAGCCCGGCACGAACGGGTTCTCCAGGATGTGGGCGGTCGCGTCCGCCGCCGACAGCGTCATCGTGATCACGAAGTCGGTGGCCGCGAAGCCGAGCAGGACCAGCACGAACAGCTTGCCCCACCACTGCGGCGCCAGCTTCTCCAGCATCGCGATCGAGCCCTGCCCGTACGGGCTCTCGACCGCGACCCGGCGGTAGACCGGCAGCGCGCCCAGCAACGTGAGCGCCACCAGGAACAACGTGGCCAGCGGCGAGAGCAGCCCGGCCGCCAGCGCCGCGATGCCCGGCTGGTAGCCCAGCGTGGAGAAGTAGTCCACGCCGGTCAGGCACATCACCCGCCACCACGGGTGCTTCACATGAGGACCGTGCTCGATCTGCTTCCGGTCGGTCTGCAAACCCTCCAGCAACCAGGAACGCAGCGTCCCTTCCGTGGGGGCCGGCCTTTTCGCCAGCACCATAACGGTCACCCCTCCGAAATGGCCGCATAAATACGCATCGCACACTATCCAGGCCAAAGAGGTGATTAGCCTGGTCAGGGCGTCAAGAAAACGTATAAATCGGAGACTGACCAGTACAGTCTCGGCACTATCGGCCCGGCCGTAACAAGATGCCCGGTTCGTGACGAGGTCATGCCTGGCCGGTGATCACGTCTCTGGTTGGGCAGGCCGCTGACCAGCAGAGTTGCACTCAGTCGATGTGAAGGAGTCGTCATGGGTGCCCTGCTGCAGCGCCGGGACTTTCGCAAGGCCACGTCCGCGTGGCATGGTCCGCTCAGCTACTGCGCGGCGGCGATGGCGGTGCTGGCCGTCGGCTGCGCGATCGGGCTCGCGGTGGACGGGCGGACGCTGATGGGCCAGGGGGTGTGGCTCAAGCCGATCAAGTTCGCGATCTCCCTCGGGCTCTACGCGCTCACGCTGGCCTGGATGATCGGCCAGGCCCGGCGGTGGCGGCGGACGTTGTGGTGGCTGGGCACGGTGACCGTGGGCGGCTTCCTCCTCCCGGAGATCACGGCCATCACCTTCCAGGCGGCACGGGGCGTGCGCAGCCACTTCAACTTCGCCACCGGGCCGGACGAGACGGTGTTCATGATCATGGGTGGCGCCGCGTATCTGGGCTGGCTGCTGACCTTCGCGATGGGGATCCTCCTGATGGCGCAGCGCCGCCTGGACCGGGCGATGGCGTGGGCGATCCCGCTGGGGCTGGCCATCTCGCTCGCGGGCATGTCCGTCGGCTACCTGATGACCGCTCCCACCCCCGGCCAGGCGGAGGGGCTGGCCAGGGGGCTGAGCCTGACCACGATCGGCGCGCACAGCGTCGGCGCGCCCGACGGCGGCGCCGGCATGGCGGTCACCGGGTGGGAGACCGGCGCGGGCGACCTGCGGGTGGCGCACTTCGTCGGCCTGCACGCCCTGCAGGTGCTCCCGCTGGTCGCGATCGGCCTGCGCCTGCTCGCCCGGCGCTTCCCGGTCCTCGCGGGCGCCGGCACCCGTACCGCGCTGGTGGTCGTCGCCGCGCTCGGGTACGCGGGGCTCACGGGGCTGGTGCTGTGGCAGGCGCAGCGCGGGCAGGCTCTCGTCCACCCCGACGCGTCGACGCTCGGCGCCGCCGCCGCTCTCGCCGGGCTGGTCTCGGTCTGCGCGGCCGCCGTCCTGGCCGTCTCCGCCCGCAGGCCAAGGGCGTCGGCCGGGCGGCGCGTCCCCGCCGCCGCGGTCGGGACCTCCGCCTGATCCCCGGCACCCGGCGTCTCCTAGGCTGCTCGGGTGCACAAGCGGGCGATGCTGATCGTTGTCGTGGTGTTCGCGGGCTTCGCGAGCATCTACGTGGCCGCCGGTTCGCCCCTGGCGCTGGCCGTGTTCGGGGTGCAGGTCGCCTTCGCCCGGTGGCGGTCGTGGTGGCTGGTCCCCCTCCAGGCCGTCCTGGCGTACGGGTCGGTCCTGCTGTCCGGCTCCTCCGTCGGCGTGCTCGGCTTCGTCGGCGGGACGTTGCTGCTGACCCGGCTGTGGCCGCTCGCCCTGGCGGTGGCGGCGAGCGCCGCGCTGCTCGGCCCCGCCGACCCGGTGATCAGCATGGTGCTGATCTCCCTGGTCGTCTACGGCCTGACGAAGATGATCGACCGGATCGACGAGGTGAACGCGGCCAGGCTCGCGCTGGCGGTGACGGCGGCGGCCGAGGAGCGGCTGCGCATCGCCGCCGAGCTGAGCGCGGGCCTGGGCAGGGCGCTGGCCGCGATCGCCGACGGTGCCCGGACGGGCGAGCCCGACGTGGAGACCGCCCGCCGCTCGCTGGCCGAGGCCAGGGCCGCGGCGGCGAGCTACCGGGCCATGTCCCTGGCCCCCGAGACCACCACCGCAAAGGCCATGCTGACCGCCGCGGGCGTCACCGTGGACGTGCGCGTCGGGCACGCCGAGCCGCTGGGTCCCGCGGGAGCGCTCCTGGCGGCGGTGCTCCGGGAGGCCGTGACGGAGATCGTACGGCGGCGCACGGCCACCACCTGCCGCATCGAGACCTTCACGGAGGCGGGCACGGTACGGCTGCGCGTCTCCCACGACGGCGCGCGCACGGCCGGCGACGAGAGCCTGGGCGACCTGCCGGCCCAGGTCGAGGAGGCAGGCGGCACGCTCACCGTCGGGCTCACCGACGAGGCCCTGGTGACGGTGGAGGCGAGGCTGCCCGCCACGGTCACCGAGCCCGTGCCCGACCCGGGTGGCAGCGTGCTGCCGATGGCGCTGCTGGCGGCCGTGCTGGTGGGGTTCTCGGCCAAGGCGCTGCTGGTGGCCGGCTCGCCGTGGCCGGCGATCCCGCTGGCCGTCATCGTCTTCATGCAGCTGCGATCGGTCGAGGGGCGGCACCCGGTGGCGCTGTCGATCATGGCGGTGCTGACGTTCGCGCCGATCCCGCTGTTCGGGCAGGCGTGGCTGGGTGTGGCGGGGTTCCTGGCGGGGCCGATCCTGCTGGCCTTCCCGTGGGCGGCGGCGCTGCCGCTGGTGGCGGGCATCGTCGCGGTGGTCGCGGCGGCCGGCGTGCTGCTCGGCCTGCCGGTCCCGCTGATCGTCAACTACCCGATCAGCACGGTCGTGACCGGCCTGGTCGTGTACGGGCTGCTCAAGCTCGCCCAGCTGGCCAGGGAACTGCACGAGTCGCGGGACGGCCCGGCCCGCGCGGCCGTCGTCGAGGAACGCCTGCGCGCCGCCCGTGACCTGCACGACCTCCTCGGGCACACCCTGGCGGCGATCCTGCTCAAGTGCGAGCTCGCCCGCCGCCTCGACGCCGAGCGGGCACGCAAGGAGCTGGACGACGTCCTGTCGATGACCGAGCAGGCGATGCGGGACCTGCGGACGGTGTCGGGCGGGCACCGGGAGCTGTCCCTGGCCACCGAGGCGGAGTCGGCCCGTTCGCTGCTGGCGACCGCGGGCATCGACGTCCTGCTCGACCTGGGCCACGACACCCTCGCCGGGGAGGCCGACACCACGCTCGGCATCGTGCTCAGGGAGGCCGTCACCAACGTCCTGCGGCACAGTTCGGCCCGCCGGTGCACGATCACGACGTCCGTACGGGACGGCGCCGTACGGCTGAGCGTGCGCAACGACGGGGCACGGGCCGCGGAGGGACGCCGCGGCTCGGCCGGGATCGGCAACCTCACCACCCGGCTGACGGCCCTCGACGGGCGGCTGGCCGTGTCCCAGGAGGACGGCTGCTTCGAGCTGACCGCCACGGTCCCGATCTAGATCCAGCCCGCCTCGGTGGCGATGCGTACGGCGTCGGTGCGGTTGCGGGCGTTGAGCTTGGCGACGATCGCGGTGATGTAGTTGCGGACGGTCCCCGCGGTCAGGAAGAGCTGGCCCGCGATCTCGGTCGCCTCGGCGCCCGCCGCGACCAGCCGCAGGACGTCGGCCTCGCGCGAGGTGAGCGGGTTGTCGGCCAGGTTCCACGCGGTGCTGGCGAGCGACGGGTCGAGGACCCGTTCGCCCCGCGCCAC
Source organism: Nonomuraea sp. NPDC004186 (assembly GCF_053603495.1). Taxonomy (NCBI): domain Bacteria; kingdom Bacillati; phylum Actinomycetota; class Actinomycetes; order Streptosporangiales; family Streptosporangiaceae; genus Nonomuraea; species Nonomuraea sp. NPDC004186. Next base: position 30,704 of record NZ_JBSGFQ010000020.1, read on the forward strand.
CTTCCTGATCGCGCCCGTCAGCTCCTCCGGCGAGGCGGTCTTCAGGATGAAGCCGTCCACCTGGGAGGCGAGCGCGCGGCGGAGGTGGCCCGGCTTGCCGTGGCCGGTGAGCATGAGCGTGCGGCAGCCCGGCAGCTTCGCGCGCAGCTCGCCGGCGGCGTCGAGGCCGTCGATCGCGCCGGGCATGTCGACGTCCAGGACGGCCACGTCCGGCTTGTGGACCAGGGCGGCGGAGACCACCGCGTCCCCGGACTCGACCGCCTGGACCACCTCGATGTCGGGCTCGATGCTGATCAGGGCCACGAGCGCCTCCCTGATGACGTGCTGGTCCTCGGCCAGGAGAATGCGGATCACCTGACCATTATGTCCGGATCATGATGAGGTCATGGCGGGGTGGTGACCGGCTCTCTGGTGGCTGAAAGCGCAGATCAGCAGGCTTGAGGCATGACAGAGGCAGTGCGGTTGGACGCGGTGAGCAAGGTGTACGGCAGGGGCCGGAGCGCGGTGGCGGCCCTGCGCGAGGTGTCGATCGCCATCCCCCGGGGCACCTTCACAGCCGTCATGGGCCCTTCGGGCTCGGGCAAGAGCACGTTCCTGCACTGTGCGGCCGGGCTCGACGTCCCCAGCTCGGGATCGGTACGGCTGGGCGGCACCGACCTGGCGGGCATGGACGAGAACGCGCTGACCGAGCTCCGGCGGCAGCGCGTCGGCTTCGTGTTCCAGGCCTTCAACCTGGTCTCCGCGCTGACCGTGACGGAGAACATCACGTTGCCGCTCATGCTGGCCGGCGCCCGGGTCGACCAGGGCTGGCTGCGGGAGGTCGTGCACCGGGTGGGCCTCGACGGCCGTGCCGGGCACCGCCCGGCCGAGCTCTCCGGCGGCCAGCAGCAGCGCGTGGCGATCGCCAGGGCGCTGGTGACCAGGCCGGAGGTGGTGTTCGGCGACGAGCCGACCGGCGCGCTGGACACGATGACCGCCCGCGACGTGCTGACCCTCCTGCGGGAGGTGGTCTCCGGGCTGGGCCAGACCGTGGTGATGGTCACCCACGACCCGGTGGCGGCCTCGTACGCCGACAACGTGCTGTTCCTGGCCGACGGCCGGATCGTGGACGCGATGGCGGCTCCCACCGCCGAGAAGGTGGCCGGGCGCATGACCGGGCTGGGGGCGTGGAACTGATGATCTCCTTCGCGTTGAGGATGCTCCGCCACCGCAAGGCCGGGTTCGCCGGCGCGTTCGTGGCCCTGCTGTGCGCGGCGGCTCTGGTGACGGCGTGCGGGATGCTGCTGGACACGGGCCTGCGCGGCGGGGTGGCGCCCGAGCGGTACGCCGGCGCCCCCGTGATCGTGGCGGGCGACCAGTATGTCCGGCAGGCCAAGGAGAGCGGCAAGGAGAAGGCCAAGCTCCTGTCCGAGCGCAGGTGGATCCCGGCCTCCCTGGCGCAGGATCTCGCCCGCGAGCCCGGAGTGACGAAGGTGGTCACCGAGGTGACCTTCCCCTACGCCGGGTTCACCGCCCACGGCTGGGAGTCGGCCGCGCTCACCCCGTTCACGCTCGCCGAGGGGCGCGCCCCCAAGGCCGCGGACGAGGTGGTCGTGGACGCCCGCCACGCCGGCCGGGCGATCCCCGGCCACCGCGTGGTGGGGGTGACCGCGCAGGCGCTGCCCGGCCAGGACACGATCTTCTTCGCCACCGGCGAGGCCCGCCGCCTGGCCGGACGTGAGGGCCTGGTGACGGCGATCGGCGTCTGGCCCGGGGTCGAGGTCGCCGTCAAGGGCGCCGTGGCCTACACCGGCGACGAGCGCGGCGCGGTCGAGTTCCCCGAGGCGGAGAACGCCCGGGTCAAGCTCATCAGCCTGGGCGGCGCGCTCGGCGGCACCTCGCTGCTGGTGGCGATCCTCGTCGTGGTGGGCACGTTCGCGCTGTCCATGCAGCAGCGCCGGCGTGAGATCGCCCTGCTGCGGGCCGTCGGCGCCCTCCCCGGGCAGGTCAGAAGGCTCGTCGGCGGCGAGGCACTGCTCATCGGCGCGGTCGCCGGGGCGCTCGGCTCCGGGGCCGGGATCCTGCTCGGGTTCTGGCTGCGGTCCAGGTTCGTCGACCTGGGCGCGATGCCGGCGAACCTGCGGCTGGTGGTCAGCCCGTTCCCCCCGATCGTCGCGGTCCTGACCACGCTGGTGGCCGCGTGGGTGGCCGCGCGCGTCTCCGCCCGCCGTACGGCGCGGATCAGGCCGGTGGAGGCGCTGGGAGAGACGGCGATGCCCGCCGCCGGGATCCCGCCGGTGCGGCTGGTCGCGGGCCTGCTCGCTCTGGCCGGCGGCGTGGTCCTGACGATCGTGCTGTCCGGCCTGAACACGGAGGCGGCCTCCAGCCCGGTCACCATGCTGACCGCGCTGGTGTGGACGATCGCGGTCGCCCTGCTCGGGCCGCTGGTCGCGCGGGCGGTGACGGCGCTGCCGCTGCGCGCGCCCGGCGTGGCCGGCTACCTCGCGCGCAAGAGCCTGCGCGCCGGCACCGGACGGCTGGCCTCGGTGATCGTGCCGTTGACCCTGATGACGGCGATGACGTGCACGATCCTGTTCGTGCAGACCACCATGGGACACGCCGCGCAGGGCGAGCTGAGCGCGGGCGTCAGGGCCGACGCCGTGCTCGGGCCCGGCGCCTCGGCCGCCGCCGCGCGCCAGGTGCCCGGCGTGCGTGCCGTCACGGAGGTGCTGCGCACGTCGGTCAGGATCGACCTCGAGAAGTACGCCGTCCAGGCCGTCACGCCCGTCGGCCTGGACTGGACGATGGACCTGGGCGTGGTGGCGGGCTCGCTCGACGGGCTCGGCGACGCGTCGGCGGCGATCAGCCGCACCGCCGCCGACCGCCTGGACGCCGGCCTGGGAGACCGGCTGAAGCTGGTGCTCGGCGACGGCACCCCCGCCGAGGTGCGGGTCGTCGCGATCTACGCCCGCGGTCTCGGCTTCGGCGACCTGACCCTTTCCCGGGAGCTCGTCGCGGGCCACGTGGACGACCCGCGGGGCACCGTCCTGGTCTCCGGCGGGGACCGGGAAGCGCTCCGGCGGGCGTCCGGCGTGCCGGTGCTCGACGGGGCCGGGGCGGCGCAGGTGGAGAGCCCCAACGCGGCGGTCACGTACGTCGCCATGGGCCTGATCATCGCCTTCTGCGCGATCGCCGTGGTCAACACGCTGGCCATGTCCACCCTGGCCAGGTCCAGGGAGCTCGCCCTGCTGCGGGTGGTGGGCACGACGCGGCGGCAGGCGGCGCGGATGCTGCGCGCGGAGACGCTGACGGCGACGGTCGTGGCGGTGGCCCTCGGGACGGCGATCTCGCTGGTGACGCTGGCCGCCTTCAGCGCGGGGATGACGGGCTCGGCGCTGCCGTACGTGCCGCCGGTCGCGTACCTCGCGGTGGTCGCCGCCGTGGCGGCCCTGGCGCTGGTGGCCACGGCCGTCCCGGGCAGGTTCGCGCTGAGCTCCCGCCCGGCGGACACGCTCGCGTCGCGCGAGTGAGGGCCAGGTCTCAGGCGGGCAGCCAGCGGAGCCAGCCGCCGTGCATCGCGGAGAACGCGACGGGACGCCCGTCGAGCGCGAGCGCGTAGGTGAGGACGTCCGCCGGCGGCCGCTCGCGGAGCTGGGCGTCCACGCCGGGTAGGACGCCCGGGTCCTCCTGGGCGATCCAGTGGCCGGCGAGCCGCCGGACCTGCTCCACGAACGTGGCGCGCCCGTCGTCCGGCACGTAGTAGAGGACCGCGGTGTGGTAGACGACGAGCGTGGCGTGTGCGGGCGCCTGGGCGGCCACCTCGCCGACCAGCGCGTTGAGGTCTCCCCGCACGATGCGGGGCGGATCCCGGCGCGCCACGTCGAGGGCGGTGTCCAGGCGCCGCAGGCGGTCGTCCTGGCCGGGCCAGACCAGCGTCCGGAGCCACCGGACGTCGTCGGGGTCGGTGACGTCGAGGGGGTTGAGGTCGATGCCGGCCCGCCAGGCGACGGTCACCTCGCCGAGCGGATCGGCGAAGGGCGACTCGCCCTCGGTGTGGCAGCGCAGCCGCAACGGGCTGTCCACGTCCCCCGCCAGGCGTCCGTCGTAGTCGTAGCCGTAGCGGTCGGGCAGCAGGCACAGCCCGGCCGACGCGCCGACCTCCAGCAGCGCCAGCGGCTGCGGGAGCGAGGCGAGCAGCGGGTAGAGACCGGCGCACCGGGCCGCCTCGTTGGTCTGGGTACGGCGGGCGAGCATCGTGGCGACGACCGCGTCGCGGTGGTCGAGCACGGACCGGCGGAACTCCTGGTAGCCGGCGGGCGTCCCCGCGACGTACCGGGCGGCGGCGAACAGCAGGTTGGGCTGCCGCTTGGCGGGCGGGAGGCCGGACAGCAGCGCGATCAGGTCGGGGTCGCCGGCCACCCCGGAGGCGAGCTGCTCGTACAGCGGCGACGAGCCGCGGGCCTCCCTCGATGCGAAGCGCCGGTACTGTTCCACGGTCGTCGGCTCCATGATCGGCACTCTAACGAGGCGGCCCGCCCCTGGGAACGGAGCGGGCCGACCGGGTGTCACTTGCGATAGATGTGGATGTTCTTGAGGTAGTTGTCGCTGCGCGCCGACATCCCTGCCCGGCCGTAGAGGCCGGCCTTGAAGTAGTGGGTGGCCGCCCCGCGGTCGTTGAAGCTGGTGCGGTACTGGCGGTTGACGAAGATGTGGATCTTGCCGATGCCGGTCTCGTGGACGACGTTGAGCCGGATGTACTTGTCGTACACGGGGGCGTAGATCTGCGTCGTGGAGTCGTAGTAGTTGATGCTGTCGGTGTTCATGGCCAGCGTCATGAACGCCGTCGCCGACGTCGCGCCGCCGAAGACCTGCATGACGCACATCCGGTGCGTGCCCGCCCCGATCTTCATGTCGCACTCGAACTGCGCGTCCCCCGAGGTGTAGTCGTTGTGGAAGCGCAGCTCGCTACGCGGGCCCGAGTCCTGGCCGGGGAAGGTGCTGGGGTCGGTGTCGTACACCCAGAAGTGGTGCTCGCCGGTGGCGGCGTCGTACGTGTGGCGGGTCCTGTCGGGCGGCTGGTGGACGGAGTAGCTGGGGAAGATCTCCGTCCAGCCGGAGCCGATGGGGCCCGCCGCCTGGGCGGCGGCGGCCCGGGCCGGGGCGCCGCCGAGGAGCGGGACGGCGAGGCCGGCCATCGTGCCGCCGAGCAGCGCGCGGCGGCTGGGTGCGTGATCCATGCGTTCCTCCTAGGTGTGGAGCCGGAGTACGGCGGAGTGGGTGTGACCGCGGGTGCCGCCGACCGCGACCGAGACGGCCCACCGGGCGGGCCCGTCGGCCGTCCGGATCAGCCGCACGGTGCCGTCGCCGCTCTCGACCGACTTGACCGGCCAGGGCAGCGTGACGGACACGGTCTGCGCGGTGCGCGAGGGGTCGGACAGCGCGACGCGCAGGGTCGGGCCGTGGCGGCGGATCAGCAGCGAGCACGGGCCGTCCGCGGTGATCGGGCCGTCGGGGGTCCGGACCGTGCCCGCCTGCCAGAAGTTGACCGCGTGCAGCCGCAGTCGCCCGCACCGGACGGCCTGCGCCTGAGCGGTGTTGGCCAGCACCTCGACGGCCGGCCCGGCGGCGTAGCGGGCGGTGGCGGCGGCCGAGGCGCCCGGCAGCACCGCGTAGGCGTAGCCGGCGTCCACCGGGTTCGTGCCGTGGTCGAGGAGGATGGTCGTGTACGTGCGGGTCCGCGGCGTGGTGTCGCCCTTGGTGGTCGGCCCCTGGTCGATGTCCCACCAGGTCCCGGTGCGCGTCTCACGCAGCACCTCGGCCCTGGCGCGGTCGAGCAGCACGTAGCCGCCGGTCCCGCCGAGATGCGCCCAGCCCCTGCCCTGGGCGGGCGTGGCCTCGGTGTTGCGGTTCTCCACGACCGTCTCGATCCGCCTCCCGTCGGAGGCGGTGATGCCGGCGCCGAGCGCGATCACCGAGTCGTCCAGCAGGAACCAGGACTTCTTCGCCCGCAGCGTGCTCCCGTCGGCGACCAGGTCCATGCCCGCGGCGCCGAGGCCGTCGAGCGCCACGCCGCCGGTCCATTTGGCGGGCGGCAGGTAGTTCTTGCCGTGCGGGATGTCCTCGCGCCGCCGGGTGTCGACGGTGGTGCCGGGCATCCGGTACGGATCGACCGTCGGCCAGTGGTCGGCGTTCCAGTGCGACAGGTCCTCGGTGTAGAGGTAGGTCATGCCGTCGCCGGTGTACCAGCCGTGCAGGTTCTCCAGGTTGATCCCCTCGGCGGCGCCGATCCGCTCCGAGCACATCGAGATCGCGTACGCCCAGGTGGGCCGCCGGTGCACGACGCGGTCCATGTCGGCGAAGACGTACGTGCCCTCCGTGCGCGGCCCCGTCGGGACGGCGGCGTCGCCCAGGATGGCCTTGGCCTGCCGCACGGCGGGCAGTCCCGCCCTGGCCAGGAACGGGTGCACGGTGTTGCGCGTCACCCAGCCCTTGATGACCGGCCGCCACCGCTCGGCGTAGGCGCGCGGGGCGCCCTCCAGCAGGATCAGGATGCCTTCCAGCGCCTTCTGCCCGGCGTCCGTGTCGCGCCAGCCCTGCACGCTGATCTGCCGGCCGCGGACCATGTCCATCATCAGCCCGTCGTAGATCACCGGGATGAACGACCGGTCCACGATGTCGAAGACGTTGACCACGTCGGGGTCGGCGATGTCCCACGGGGAGCCGGCGTAGAGGGTGATCAGCCGGGCGACGCCGTCGAGGTGGTCGGTGCCGTACGCGCCGGTGTACGGGTAGAACTCGTGCTGGATGAACGAGCCGTCGCGGTAGAAACCGTCCCGCGGGCCCTCGGTCAGCTTGAGCAGGCTCCACCTGCCGCCGCCGAGCTTGTCCGAGATGCCGCCCCTGGCCAGCTCGATCGCGGTCGCGTCCCTGGTGAGCACGCCGCGCATGGCCACGGCCATGGCCTTGTTCGTGCGGTTCGCCCCGGTCTCGGTGATCGTCGCGTTGCTGATGCGGTGGTCGGCGTCCGGGCACCAGCGCAGCAGCGGCCTGAACCAGACGTCCAGCCGGCCGGCCGGGATGCCCTCGTGGAGGAGCGCGCAGGTGTCGGTCAGCGAGCGCGGCACGCCGATCTCCCACCAGAACCAGTTGCTGTTCTGCCGTTCGAGCCGCTCGTTGTAGGCGTGCTCGTACAGGAAGTCCAGCGCGCTCACCACGTCGGCGGCGAACGCGGGATCGCGGTGCATCCGCGTGCCGGGCGTCGCCCAGCCCAGTGCCATGCCGCGCACCTGGCTGTAGGCCCGGCTGAAGTTCCCGGTACGCGGGTCGTCGAGCGGCAGGCCCGGCCACAGGCTCGGGCGGGCCGGATCCGGGCTCATCGACGCCCGCAGCGAGGCGGCGGCCGAGTCGACGGCGGCCACCTTCGCGGCGAAGTCGGGGTCGCCCGGGTCGAACGCGCCTCCCGCGATCATGCCGGTCCACCGCAGGCGGGCCGCGTCGAAGGCGTCCTCCGCGCGTGCCGGGGCCGCCAGGCCCAGGGTGGCCGCGGCAGTGGCGGCGGTGAGGAAGGTGCGGCGGGTGAGGGCCATGTAGAGTCCCCCAAAGGGATTTGCGAAACCTTGCGAAACATCAATCTGCCGGAAACGTAGGCGAAACGTCGGATGTCGTCAAGGGCTTGCCGGAGACGGCAGACTTAGGGGACGGGAGGATGTGAACAGTGGACGACATCACGACGGAGCGGCGGAGCACGATGGCCGACATCGCGGCTCAGGCCGGCGTCTCGGTCTCGACCGTGTCCAAGGTGCTGCACGGGAGGTCGGATGTCTCCGCGAAGACCAGGGGCAAGGTCCAGCGGCTGCTCGGCCAGCACGGCTACACGCTGCCCGGCCGCTACGAGCACCCCGGCGGCCTGATCGAGTTCGTCATCAACGAGCTGGACAACCCCTGGGCGGTGGAGCTGATCCGCGGCGCCGAGGAGGCGCTGCAGGCCGAGGGCATGGGCCTGGTCGTCTCGGCCGTGCACAAGCGGAGCAACCTGGCCCGCCAGTGGCTCGACGACCTCGGCACGCGCGGCTCGCTCGGCGCGATCCTGGTCATCTCCGAGCTCTCGGCCGACCAGGAGCGCGAGCTGCGGCGGCTGGGCATCCCGTTCGTGGTGGTGCAGCCGTCCGTGGACGAGGGCCCCGACGTGCCGTCGGTCGGCTCGACCAGCTGGAACGGCGGCTTCACCGCGACCAGGCACCTGATCGAGCTCGGCCACCGGCGGATCGCGATGATCACCGGTCCCGCGCACCGGCTGACCTCGCGGGCCCGGCTCGACGGCTACCGCGCCGCGCTCGACCAGGTGGGCATCGAGGTCGACCCCGCCCTGATCCGGCACGGCGACTACAGCCACGAGCCGGCCTACCACCACGCCATGGAGCTGCTGGACCTGCCCGACCGCCCCACGGCCGTCTTCGCGGGCAACGACATCCAGGCGCTGGCGACGTACCGGGCGGCCCACGCGCGCGGCCTGCGCGTGCCGGAGGACCTGAGCGTGGTCGGGTTCGACGACCTGTCCTTCGCGCAGTGGATCGCCCCCACGCTCACCACCGTGCGCCAGCCCCTGGCCAACATGGCGGCCATGGCCGCCCGCATGCTGATCCAGCTCATCAACGGCCAGGAGCCCGACACGCCGCGGGTCGAGCTGGCGACCAGCCTGGTGATCCGCGAGAGCACCGCGCCGGCGCCTGGTTAGCGGCCTGCGGGTGGCGCGTCAGAAAAAAGCGAAAATCCGGTGTCCGGTCTGTCGATCCGGCCCAGGGGAGTTCGACGCGTTGGCGAGAGACCTCGTAGGAAGGAAACGCCATGCAGAAGATCACCACGTTCCTCTGGTTCCACGACCAGGCCGAGGAGGCCGCCGGGTTCTACACCTCGCTCTTCAAGGACTCGCGCGTCCTCGAGGTCACGCCCGGGCCCACCGGGGCGGCCATGGTGGTGACGTTCGAGCTGGCCGGGCAGCGGTTCATCGCGCTGAACGGCGGCCCGGAGTTCACGTTCACCGAGGCCGTCTCGCTCTACGTCGACTGCGACTCGCAGGAGGAGGTCGACGAGCTGTGGGCGAAGCTCACCGAGGGCGGCGAGGAGTCGCAGTGCGGCTGGCTCAAGGACAAGTACGGCCTGTCCTGGCAGATCATCCCGCGCCGCCTCCAGGAGCTGATCGGCGACCCCGACCCGGAGCGGGCGCAGCGCGCCGCCAAGGCCATGATGGGCATGAGGAAGATCGACGTCCAGGGCCTGGAGGACGCGGCCAACGGCTAGGCGCGGATGGGCGGGCCGTCCCGGCCCGCCCATCGCCGGGAAAATGCCGTGCGGGCAGGGCGATCACTGAAGTAGCGTCGGCGGCCATGAGCCTCCCGCGCGTACGCCCTCCCGCCGTCGCAGACGAACGTACCCAGCTCATCGGCTGGCTCGACCTGCAGCGCGCGCTCGTGCGGTGGAAATGCGAGGGCCTGTCGGAGGAGGACGCCCACCGGCCGGTCCTGCCGACCTCGCCGCTCATGACGGTGGCGGGCCTGGTCTCCCACATGCGCTGGACCGAGCACTGCTGGTTCGAGGTCCTCTTCCTGGGCCGCGACTCGGCCCCCAATCCGCAGTTCGACGAGACGGCGGAGGACCTCGACATGCGGGTCGAGGGCGTCCCGCTGGCCCGGCTCCTCGACGAGTTCGAGCAGCAGTGCGCGGTCTCCAACGAGATCGTCGCCGCCCACTCGTTCGACGACGTGGGCGAGTTCCCCGGCTTCAGCTCCAACGCCGCCACCCTGCGCTGGATCCTGATCCACATGGTCGAGGAGACCGCCAGGCACGTCGGCCACCTCGACACGGTCAGGGAGCTGCTCGACGGCGCCAAGGGCTACTACTGAGCCAGCGGCTTCTCGTAGCAGCGGGTCAGCGGGGCGTCCACGTACTTCCCGTACGGCTCGATCGGCCGGTACGCGCACCGCTCGTACAGCGCGATGGCCTCGGGCTGCCGCAGCCCGGTCGCCAGCCGCAGCCGCCGGTAGCCCAGGTCCCAGGCCAGCCCCTCCAGCGCGCCCAGGATCGACGTGGCGATGCCGCGCCCGCGATACTCGGGCAGCACGAACATCCGCTTGAGCTCCCCGGTGAGGTCGTCCACGGGCTGCACGGCGCCGCAGCCGACGGCCCGGCCGTCCACCGACGCCACGAGGAACCTCGCGCCGTCCTTGACCTGCGAGCGCCCCTCGGGCCCGTAACGCGCCACCAGCTCCGCGAACGCCGCGTCGAGCAGTTCGGTCAGCTCGCCGTCCTCGGCGGCCCGCTCTTCGATCAGCATGCCGATATGGTAGAGATCGCCCCTTACAGGCCGAGCATCTGGGCGGGCTCGGCGATGACCTGCTGGATGATCAGCCCCGCCGCGCCCAGCACGGCGGCGTCCGCGCCGATGCCGGAGACCACGAGAGCGGGCGGCGTGCCCCGCATGTGGCCCAGCCGGGTGCCCAACCCCTCCGCCACCGGCCCTTCGAGCCAGGGGAAGAGCGGCGCGTAGATCCCGCCGAGCACGATCCGGCCCGGGTCGAGCAGGTGCACGGCCGAGGTGAGCGCCACGCCGAGCGCGTGCCCGGCCCGCCCGCACGCCTCCAGCGCCCGGCGCTCCCCCGACTCCAGCCGCGTGACCAGCTCGGACACCGAAGGAAGTGGCCCCAGCAGGGCGTCCTGACCGGCGTACACCTCCAGGCAGCCCCGCCCGCCGCACCTGCAGGCGGGCCCGTCGGGCACCACGACCACGTGGCCGAGCTCGCCCGCCAGCCCGAACGTCCCCCTGAACACGGTGCCGTCCACCACGAGCCCGGCCCCGATGCCGATCTCGCCGGACACGTAGAGGAAGTCCGTCTCCCGCGAGCCGAACCACAGCTCGCCGAGCGCCGCCAGGTTCGCCTCGTTGTCGATGACGAAGGGCAGGTCGACGAGGTCCGGCACGCGTACGTCCCGCCAGCCCAGATGCGGCGCGTTGCGCAGCACCTCGCCCTCGACCGTCCCGGGCACGGCCAGGGCGGCGCCGATGACCCGCAGCCCGGCCAGCTCGGCCTCGGCCGTGGTCTCCTTCACCAGGTCGCGCAGGCTCCCGAGGATGTCCACGGGGTCGGAGTTGCGGTTGTCGGCCGGCCGGGTACGGCGCAGCCGCACCTCCCGGGTCAGATCGACGACGCACGCGGCCAGGTAATCGATGTTGATCTCCAGCCCCAGCGTGGCGACCCGGTCGCCGCTCAGGCTCACGGCCACGCCCGGCCGCCCCCGCTCGCCGCCCCGCACGGCCCCGCCCTCGGCCACCGCTCCCGCCTCGATCAGGTCGGACACGAGGCTGGACACGGTGGTCTTGGTGAGCCCCGTCATCTCGGCGAGCGCGGCCCGGGTGTGCGGTCCTGATCGGTGGATGGCGCCCAGGACTACGGCCAGGTTACGGGCGCGCATGGAATCATGCCGGACCCCTCTTGACGCCGCCATGCCTGCCTCCTCAGGATTATGTACAGATTATGGACTAATCCCGAGGAGCGCACACAAATGACTGATTTCATCCCAACCCCGACCGACCAGTTCACCTTCGGCCTCTGGACGGTCGGCTGGCAGGCGCGCGACCCCTTCGGCGACGCCTCGCGGGCGCCGCTCGACCCGGTGGAGACCGTCCACAAGCTCTCGGAGCTGGGCGCGTACGGCGTCACGTTCCACGACGACGACCTGCTCGCCGTCGAGCCCGACCGGGACAAGGCCATCGCCGCGTTCAGGAAGGCCCTGGACGAGACCGGCATGAAGGTCCCGATGGCCACCACGAACCTCTTCACCCACCCGGTCTTCAAGGACGGCGCGTTCACCAGCAACGACCGCGACGTCCGCCGGTACGCGCTGCGCAAGGTGATCAGGAACATCGACCTGGCCGCCTCGCTCGGCGCCAAGACGTACGTGTGCTGGGGCGGCCGCGAGGGCTCGGAATCGGACTCGGCCAAGGACGTCAAGGCCGCGCTCGACCGCTACAAGGAGGGCCTGGACATGCTGTGCTCGTACGTACGCGAGCGCGGCTACGACCTCCGCTTCGCCCTCGAGCCCAAGCCGAACGAGCCCCGCGGCGACATCCTCCTGCCCACGATCGGCCACGCCCTGGCGCTGATCAACGAGCTGGAGCACCCTGAGATGGTGGGCCTCAACCCCGAGGTCGGCCACGAGCAGATGGCCGGGCTCAACTTCGTGCACGGCATCGCCCAGGCGCTGTGGCACGGCAAGCTCTTCCACATCGACCTCAACGGCCAGCACGGCCCCAAGTACGACCAGGACCTGATCTTCGGCCACGGCGACCTCAAGAGCGCCTTCTTCCTGGTCGACCTGCTGGAGAACGGCGGCTACGACGGCCCCCGCCACTTCGACTACAAGCCGCTGCGCACCGAGGACGCCCAGGACGTGTGGGACTCGGCGGCCGCGAACATGCGCACCTACCTGATCCTCAAGGAGAAGTCGCGGGCCTTCCGCGCCGACCCCGAAGTGCAGGAGGCCCTGAGTGCCTCCCGCGTGGACGAACTCGCCCAGCCCACGCTTGCGCCGGGCGAGACCTGGGCAGACCTGGCCAAGGACGACTTCGACCCCGAGGTGGCCGCCGCCCGCGGCTTCCACTTCACCCGGCTCAACCAGCTCGCACTCGAGCACCTCCTGGGGGTACGCGGATGACGAAACCGATCAGTGTCCAGCTCTACACCGTCAGGGACGCGCTGGCGGCCGACCGCGACACGGTGCTGAGCCGGATCGCGGAGATCGGCTACCGGTCCGTCGAGCCCTACGACCCCACGACGGACCCCAAGGGCTTCCGCGAGGTCGTGGACGACCTGGGGCTGACGGTGTCGAGCACGCACGCGTACGCGCTGCTCAGCAAGGACCCGTCGGAGGTCTTCGACGCCATCGCCACGGTCGGCACCGACCTGGTGATCATCCCCGGCGGCATCGAGCACGAGGAGTTCACCACGCGCGACGGCCTGTCGCGCACGGCCGATCTGCTGAACGGCTTCGCCGAGCAGGCGGCCCGGTACGGGATGCGGATCGGCTACCACAACCACTGGTGGGAGATCGAGCCCGAGATCGACGGCCGGCACGCCATCGAGGCGCTGGCCGACCTGCTCGCTCCCGAGGTGTTCCTGGAGATCGACACCTACTGGGCGGCGGTGGGCGGCGCGGATGTGCCGGCGCTGCTCGGCCGCCTCTCCGAGCGCGTCCTGGCGCTGCACGTCAAGGACGGCCCGGTGGTCAAGGGCGAGCCGCACACCGCGGTGGGCCGCGGCGTCATGGCGGTGCCCGAGATCCTCGACGCCGCACCCGACGCCTGGCGCATCGTCGAGCTCGACGAGTGCGCGACCGACATCTTCGCCGCTCTCGCGGACAGCCACGCCTACCTCACCTCCCTGGAGGGCTCTTGAGCAACGGCCCCATCGGCGTCGCCCTCATCGGCGCCGGGAACATCAGTGGCCAATACCTTCGAAACCTCACCTCCTTCCCCGACGTCCGCGTGCTGGGCCTCGCGGACATCGACACCGAGCGGGCCGCCGCGGTCGCGGCCGAGTACGGCGTCCCCGTGTCAGGCACCCTCGCCACCGTCCTGGCGGTGCCCGAGGTCGAGATCGTCGTCAACCTCACCGTCCCGTCGGCGCACGCGGCCGTCGCGCTGGAGTCGCTGCGCGCCGGCAAGCACGTGTACGGCGAGAAGCCGCTGGCCATGAGCGTGGACGAGGCCGCCAAGGTCGTGGCCGAGGCCGACAACCTGGGCCTGCGGGTCGGCGGCGCCCCCGACACGTTCCTGGGCGCCGGGCTCCAGTCGGCCCTGCACGCCCTACGCTCCGGCCTCATCGGCGAGCCGGTCGCCGTCACGTCCGCCATCCAGAACCTGGGGCCGGAGTCCTGGCACCCCAACCCCGAGTTCTTCTACCAGCCGGGCGGCGGCCCGCTCTTCGACCTCGGCCCCTACTACCTGACGGCCCTGGTGTCGCTGCTCGGGCCCGTCACCCGGGTGGCGGCCGACACCCGCAAGGCGCGGCCGCACCGCGTCGTCGGCTCGGGGCCCAAGGAGGGCCTGGTCTTCCCCGTGGACGTCCCGACGCACGTCAACGCGCTGCTCGACTTCCCGGGGACGGCGACGGCCGCGGCCACGTTCAGCTTCGACTCGCCGGTCCCCCGCCGGATGATCGAGATCATCGGCACCGAGGGCGCGCTGTCGCTCCCCGACCCCAACACCTTCGAGGGCCCGTTACTGGCCCGGGGACCGCGCGATGCGGACTGGCGCGAGCTGCCGGTGTCGGGCACCACGGCCGGGCGCGGCATCGGCGTGCTCGACCTGGCCAGGTCGCTCCGGGCGGGCACGGGGCACCGGGCGTCGGGGGAGCTGGCGTACCACGTGCTCGAGCTCATGTGCGCCATCTCGGAGTCGGGCGAGCGCGGTGAGTTCCTGCCCATCACCTCCACCTTGACCGCTCCGGACCCGCTCCCCGCCGACTGGGATCCGCACGCGGCGACCCTCTAGCGACCCTGCCCACCCGCCGCCCCGCCGCTCGCCGGCGGTGGGGCGCGGGCCGTCCGGGACTGGCGACACGGAGGGTTTGGATGGTAACGCGTTGGCTTGGGTGACGCGGAGCCGCAAGAATGGCGCGATGGCGGAAAGTGCCGAGACCGACTGGGTCTCCAGGTTCGCGGACGAGGTCATCACCGAGGCGGAGCGGCGCGCGCCCGGCAAACCGATCGTCTGCGCCTCGGGCCTGAGCCCGTCGGGCCCCATCCATCTGGGCAACCTGCGCGAGGTCATGACCCCCCACCTGGTCGCCGACGAGATCCGGCGGCGCGGGGTCGAGTGCGTGCACCTGCTGTCCTGGGACGACTACGACCGCTTCCGCAGGGTGCCCGCGGGCGTCGACCCGTCGTGGGCCGAGCACATCGGCAAGCCGCTGACCTCGGTGCCCGCCCCTCCCGGGAGCTCGTACGCCAACTGGGCCGAGCACTTCAAGGCACCCATGATCCAGGCCTTGGAGGAGCTGGGCGTCGAATACCGCGGCATCAGCCAGACCGAGCAGTACACGCGCGGGGCCTACCGCGAGCAGATCCTGCTGGCCGTGCGCGAGCGCGCGAAGATCGACGCCGTGCTCTCCCGCTACCGGTCGAAGCAGGTGGAGTCGAAGCAGGTGGAGGAGTACTTCCCGTACAAGCCGTACTGCGACCTGTGCGAGCGCGACCTGACGACGGTCACCGCGTACGACGACGCGACCACCGAGCTGGCCTACACCTGCGAGTGCGGCTTCGGCGAGACCGTGCGCCTGGCCGAGCACGACCGCGGCAAGCTCGTCTGGAAGGTCGACTGGCCGATGCGCTGGGCCTACGAGGGCGTGGTCTTCGAGCCGTCCGGGGTCGATCACCACTCTCCCGGCTCGGCGTGGATCGTCGGCGACCAGATCGTGGGCGAGGTGTTCGGCGGCCGGCAGCCGATCGGCCCCATGTACGCGTTCGTCGGCATCACCGGCATGGCCAAGATGAGCAGCTCCAAGGGCGACGTGCCGACTCCCGCCGACGCGCTGGAGATCATGGAGGCGCCGGTGCTGCGCTGGCTGTACGCCCGCCGCAAGCCCGCCCAGTCCTTCAAGATCGCCTTCGACCAGGAGATCCAGCGGCTCTACGACGAGTGGGACGCCCTGGGCCGCAAGATCGCGGATGGTCAGGGGCAGCCCGCCGAGCTGGCCGCGTACAGGAGGGCGGTGGGCACGGCCGCGGGCCCGCTGCCCGCCACCCCACACCCGGTCCCGTACCGGACGCTGGCCTCCATCGTGGATGTCACGACCGGCGACGCCGAGCAGACCCTGCGGATCCTGCGCGATCTCGACGCGATCGAGACGCTCGACGAGGCCCGCCCCCGCCTGGACCGGGCGCAGCGCTGGGTCGATGCCCACGTGCCCGCCGGCGAGCGCACGCGCGTGCGCGAGGAGCCGGACGAGGAGCTGCTCGACTCGCTCGGCCAGACCGAGCGCGAGTCGCTGCGGCTGCTGTCCGACGGCCTGGACGACTGGTCGCTGGACAGCCTCACCACGCTCGTGTACGGCGTGCCGAAGCTCCAGGCGGGCCTGCCGGCCGACGCCAAGGCGACACCCGAGCTGAAGGCGGCGCAGCGGGCCTTCTTCGCCCTGCTCTACAGGCTGCTGGTCGGCCGCGACACCGGCCCCAGGCTGCCCACGCTGCTGCTGTCCATAGGCGCCGACCGGGTGCGGAAGCTCGTCGGCACGTGAACGGCGCCGTCCTGATCACCGGCGTCTCGGCCGCCGGCAAGTCCACCGTGGCGCAGGCACTGGCGGAGCGGCTGCCGCGCTCCGCCCACGTGCGCGGCGACACCTTCCGGCGCATGGTCGTGGGCGGCCGCGCCGAGATGACCCCCGACCTCGACGGCGAGGCGCTCCGCCAGCTGCACCTGCGTCACCGGATAGCGGCGAACACCGCGGACCTGTATTTCGATGCCGGATACACGCCAATAGTCCAGGACGTTATTCTTGGCCCGGACTTGGAACGGTTTACGAAATTGATTCATACTCGTCCTCTTCATGTAATCGTCCTGGCACCCGATCCGGATGAAGT
Source organism: Nonomuraea sp. NPDC004186 (assembly GCF_053603495.1). NCBI lineage: Bacteria > Bacillati > Actinomycetota > Actinomycetes > Streptosporangiales > Streptosporangiaceae > Nonomuraea > Nonomuraea sp. NPDC004186. The sequence goes on from NZ_JBSGFQ010000020.1 coordinate 47,315, forward strand.
GGATCGCCGCGAACGTGCCCGCCCCAAGGTCGGGTACGGCTCCGACTGGACGATTGCCCAGCTAGACGAGTCGCTGCGGACCGAGACCCCGCGCATTGGTCTATGGTTGGACACCACGCGCCAGACCCCCGGGGAGACCGTCGACGAGATCATCGAGAGGGCCGCGGAGGCGCAGGTCCGATAAATGACGGACCAATGCAAGGCAGTGTCAAGTGACTTGCATGCGTGGGGAGTCATCTTGATTCCATGAACAAGCAGCCTTTCGCCGCCAGCGTCAGTGTCAGTGTCATCGTCCCCGCGATGAACGAGGCCGAGAACCTTCCCCACGTCTTCGCGACGCTGCCCGACTGGATCGACGAGGTGATCCTGGTCGACGGCAACTCGACCGACGACACCATCGCCGTAGCGCGCAGGCTGCGCCCCGACCTCCGGGTCGTCGTGCAGAGCCGGCGCGGTAAGGGCAACGCCCTCATCGAGGGCTTCCAGGCCGCCCGCGGCGACATCATCGTCATGATCGACGCCGACGGCTCGACCGACGGCCGGGAGATCCACTCCTTCGTCTCCACCCTCCTCAACGGCGCCGACTTCGCCAAGGGCTCCAGGTACGCCCCTGGTGGCGGCTCGGACGACCTCAGTCCGATCCGCTCGCTCGGCAACAAGGTCCTCACCGGGATGACCAACCTGCTCTACGGCACCCGCTACACGGACCTCTGCTACGGCTACAACGCCTTCTGGGCCCGTCACCTCGACTCCCTCGAGCTCGACTGCGACGGCTTCGAGATCGAGACCCTGATGAACGTCCGCGCCGCCCAGGCCGGCCTCATCATCCACGAGGTCCCCAGCCACGAGCGCTCCCGCATCCACGGCGTGAGCAACCTGAACGCGGTGCGCGACGGCTGGCGCGTGCTCAAGACGATCATGCGGGAGCGTATGCGGGGGGCCGGCGTGCCGGCGCAGACCCAGGTCGCCCTCGCAAAGTGACATCCTTGGACAATGCGCTACATAGTGATCGGGGCCGGAGCAGTCGGCGGAACCATCGGTGCCCGCCTCCACCAAGGCGGGCACGACGTTCTCCTCGTCGCGAGAGGTGCCCACTACGAGGCACTCAAGCGTGACGGCCTGCGCCTGATCACCCCCGAATCCACCGAGACCCTCGACATCCCCGTCGCCGACGGCCCTGTCCCCGCGCGTGACGACGACGTGCTGATCCTGGCCACCAAGTCCCAGGACACCGTCTCCGCGCTGGCCGGCTGGCCCTCCGACCTGCCCGTGGCCTGCGCCCAGAACGGCGTCGCCAACGAGCGCATGGTCCTGCGGCGGTTCGACCGCGTTTACGGCATCTGCGTGTGGCTGCCGGCCCAGCATCTGGAGCCCGGCGTCGTCGCCGCCCACGGGCACCCGTACTCGGGCCTGCTCCACGTCGGACGTTATCCCCAGGGTGTGGACGACCTCGCCGAGCGGATCGCCGGCGACCTCGGCAAGCACGGCCTGGTGGGCCTGACCCAGACCGACGTCATGCGCTGGAAGCACGGCAAGCTGCTCAGCAACCTGGGCAACGCCGTGGAGGCGCTCGTGGGCCACGTTCCCGGCAGGGACAAGGTCGTCGAGGCGGCCAGGACCGAGGCCAAAGCCTTGCTCGACCGGGCCGGGATCACGTACTCCACGCCGGAGGAAGAGGCGAGCTTGCGCGGCCACCAGGTGGACGTCCGGCCCATCGAGGGCATCGTCCGCGGCGGCGGGTCGTCGTGGCAGAGCCTGGCCAGGAGCAGCGGCTCCATCGAGGCCGACTACCTCAACGGCGAGATCGTGCTGCTCGGCCGCCTGCACGGCGTGCCCACCCCGGTCAACGAGGTGCTGCGGCGCGAGGCCAACAAGTTCGCGCAGGAGAAGCGGCCGCCCGGCTCGATGCCGCTGGAGACCCTGCAGGCCCTCATCGACGGGCGTTGCGCAGCCTGATCCCGCTGAACTCCAGCGTGCTGGCGATCACCTCGTCCCAGAACGGCCACAGGCTGGGCAGCACCCTGAGCTGGATCCCCGCCTCCTCGTGCAGCTCGAACAGGTCGCCCACGCGTTCCGGCGGGCCGAGCGGCGTCACGGCGACCGTGGACACCACGGCGGTCGGCGGGTCGCCGATGGGCGCGAAGCCGTCCGCCGGCAGCCGGTACGCGTACAGCCGGACGTCTTTGACCGCCTGGAGCCAGCCGTACTCGATGGCGTGCACGCGATCGCCGCACCCCGCGCCGACGATCCGGGCCGTGTCCTCCTCGGTGGTGCGCGGCCCGACCCAGGCCATGGCCCGCGGGCAGGCGCGCGGGAACCAGTAGTCGGGGCAGCGGTCGCGATCGACGGCCCACACGTACGACTCCGTAAAGATCGAGGTCGGCGCCACATGCGGGACGAACCGCTCGATCGTCGGGTCCTCGGAGAAGTGGAGCACCTGCCCCGGCTCGGGTCTCATGATTGCAATCTTGGCGCATACCTCATCCCCGACAGGGCAGTGGAAACGGGCTCTTACGACAAGGGGTGAGTTGGATGATTCTGCTTGGAGTGCTCTTGGTCCTCCTCGCCGGCAGCGCCGTGGCCCTCGTCCTGACCGAGGAGAGCGCCAGGTACATCCTGTTCGGGTACACCTTCGAGCCCAATCAGGTGGAGATGTTCCTCGCCGGGGCGGCGGCCATGGCCGTCCTGGCGCTGGGCCTCTGGCTGATCGGCTCGGGCTCGCGCAGGTCCGCCAGGCGCCGCCGCCGGTTGCAGGGCGCCAGGGCCGAGGCCTCCGACCGGGTGGCCCGGCTGGAGGACGAGAAGCGCGAGCTGGAGAAGCGCCTGCGACACTCCCCCGAGCCGGGCGACCGACTGGTCGCGCGCGACTCGGAGGAGGCCAGGCCGTGAGTCACTGGCGCGAGGGCACCAGCTTGCCCTCGCGCCAGAGCGCGAACCCCGTGATGAGCGCGCCGAGCCCTTCCCAGAGCCCGACGCCGAAGAACTTGGCCGGCGCGGCCCCGGTCAGCACCAGCGTGGTGAAGACCGCGAACGTCACGAGCCTGAACGGCACCGTCCACCGGAAAAACGGCGTGTAGTCGTGAGAAGCCGCGAAAACGTAATAAACGCCCATGTTCACCGCCGCCATTGACGAGGCGGCCATATAGACCAGCGTGTAGTCACCGGCGGGACGGACATCGAGCACCTCGAAACCCAGCATGGCCAGCAGCGAGTCGGGTGAGACCAACCCGAGCAGGCCGAGCGCGAAGGCGAGGAATCCGAAGACCGCGATGGTCCAGCCGGAGAAAGAACGCGGAAGACGCACAGAAATCCTTCCAAAAGGGGGTGTACTCTGCGAGGCGATCTCATCTTGCACCCGGAGGTCGCATGCCCCCCACGCGTGGCCGCCCCATCGCCGTGAAACTTCTCGTCCTCCTGTTCGTCCCGCTGCTGTCCCTCGTGGGCCTGTGGGCGTTCGCCGCGGGCCTGACCGGCGGCGATGGCATGCGCCTGCTGTCGATCAAGGACTTGGCGACCAACCTGGCCGACCCGTCCGAGCGCGTCAACATCGAGTTGCAGGACGAGCGGCTGGTCTCCGTGGAGTTCCTGGTCAGCGGGCAGGGCGCCGCCAAGATGGCCAAGCAGCGCGGCGAGACGGACCAGGCCGTGACCTCGTTCCGTACGCTCGCCAAGAACCAGCGTGACCTGTCACCGGAGATGACCGCGCAGCTCGTCACGCTCAACACCAAGCTCGACCAGCTCGCGGAGGTCCGCCGCGAGGTGGACGGCACGACCGTGGCGCCGCTCGACGTGATCGACGGCTACAGCCAGATCGTGGACGCGTCCTTCCGCATGTACGACGCCATGGTGCTGGTGCCCGACATGGCCCTCTACAAGCAGGCCAGGGCGGTGACCATGCTGGGCGAGGCCAAGGACGTGCTGTCCAGGGAGCGGGCCATGGTCGCGATCGTGCTGGCCAGGGGCCGGGTCGAGCCCGCGGAGCACGAGGCGTTCACGGGGATGGTGGCCACCAGGCGGCTGCTGTTCTCGCAGGCGCTCTCGCACCTCGACCGCGACCTGCGCGGCCCGTACGCGCGGCTGGCCGAGTCACCGGTCTACAAGGAGTTCCTGGACGCCGAGGACGCCATCCGGGGCCAGGCGGCCACGAACGGCCTGCCCGTCACGGCCGCCACCTGGCCCGTCGACGGCCAGAACCTGTGGGCGGCGGTCGAGCGCAACCAGGCCCAGGCCGTCAAGAGCCTCGTGAGCCGGGTGACCCCGGCGGCCATCGGCATGCTGATCAAGATCGGGGTCGCGGGCGGCCTCGGCCTGATCGCCGTCATCGCGTCGATCATGCTCTCGCTGCGCTTCCGCAAGCGGCTGGTGCGCGAGCTGGCCGGGCTCCGCGACGCCGCCACGGAGCTGGCCGAGGTGCGGCTGTCCGGCCTGGTCAAGCGGCTGCGCACGAACACCGCCCCGCCCACCGCCGACGAGGTCGCCCCGATCGAGGTCAAGTCCCGCACCTCCGAGGTACGCGACATCGTCCAGGCGTTCAACGACGTGCAGTCCACGGCCGTCGCGGCCGCGATGAGCCAGGCCCGGCTCCGGCACGGCGTCAGCCAGGTCTTCGTGAACCTGGCCAGGCGCAACCAGTCGCTGCTGCACCGGCAGCTGCTCCAGCTCGACAGCATGGAGCGGGCGACGGAGGAGCCCGAGGCCCTGGCGGACCTGTTCAAGCTCGACCACCTCACCACGCGCATGCGCAGGCACGCCGAGAGCCTCATCATCCTGTCGGACCAGGCGCCCGGGCGCGGCTGGCGCAACCCGGTGCCGATCCTCGACGTGCTGCGCGCGGCCGTCGCGGAGGTCGAGGAGTACGAGCGGGTCGAGATCCTCCAGCCGCCGCCGGTCGCGCTGCACGGCGCGGTGGTCACGGACGTGGCCCACCTGATGGCCGAGCTGATCGAGAACGCCACCCTCTTCTCGCCGCCCCAGACCAGGGTGGACCTGCGGACCTCGACCACCCCGCACGGTCTGATGATCGAGGTCGAGGACCGCGGTCTCGGCCTGGTCAGGGCCGAGCTGGACGAGCTCAACGAGCGGCTGGCGAAGATGCCGGAGTTCGACCTGGCGCAGAGCGACCGGCTCGGCCTGTTCGTGGTGAGCAGGCTCGCGGCCAGACACGGCATCAAGGTCACTCTCGCGCCCTCCCCGTACGGCGGCCTGACCGCGATCGCCTCCCTGCCCTCGTCGCTCCTGGCGGATCAGCCGGTCATGAGCGGGCGGTAGCCCCTACGACACGACCTGGAGCAGCGCCTGGTTCTTGGCCTTGGCCGGCTCGGCCAGCCGCTGGATCTCGTTGCCCGCGCTGTCGAACACGACCAGCGTGTTGTGGGCGTGGCCGGCCGCGTGGGCGGCCGTGTGGCCGCCCGCGTGTCCCGGCTGCGCGGGCGCGGCGGCCATCCGCATCACGAGACGGCCGTCCGGCAGGTAGTACGCGCCGATCGCGTTGCCCTTGGCCGGCAGCTTCAGCCTCTTGCCCGTCGGGACCTCGACGATGACCGGCTTGAACGTGGTGGGCCAGGTCCTGGTGCCGGACGCCTGCGCGCCCTCCGGGAACGCCACGACCGCCTTGCTGCCGTCGGGCGACAGGCTCTGCACGTGGTTGATGGACTTGACGTTCTTGACCATGGCGGTCTTGCCCGTCTTGGTGTCGAGCCGGTAGAGGGCGTCGCCGGTGCTGGTGTAGCCGGCGAGATAGCGCCCGTTCCCCGCCCAGGCGAGGTGGCAGACGCCCTTGGACACGCCCAGCTTGTGCGGGGCGTTGCTGCCGTCGGCCCGGACGGCGTTGATCGTGCCGTTCGCGCTCGGGTAGGCCACCTTGGTCGAGTCGGCGGACCAGACCGGAGTGAGGCACGGCGTACTGCCCTGGAGACCGCTGACGATCGTGCTGGTCTTGCCGCGCTGCCTGATGTTGAGGTTGCCGCTCTCAGTGATCCAGGCGGCCTTCGTGCCGTCGGGCGACGCGGCGAACTGCGTGGCTCCGAAGCTGGCGAGCTGGTGCCACTCGCCGGCGGCCGTGTATCGGCTGAGCTGGTTGCCTGCCGCCGCGTAGACGGCGGCCCCGGACAGATCAGGCGTGGGCGCCGCCCACGCCGCCGACGGGACGACCAGAGCGGCGCCGAGTGCGGCACCAGTCACAATGCGTATCTTCATGATTACACATCGTGCCTGGAAAACGTCACAAACGCAGGAACGGCTCGCCGAAGTGAGCGGTCGCGAGAATCGCGCGCTCGGCCCTGAGCGCCGCGAGCACCTCCGTCCGCGTGCGCGCGGCCGTCTCCTGATCGTCGTCGTAGGCGTACCGGACGGCCGGGTCGTCGAGCTGCACCGGGTGGAGCACGAGGTCGCCGGTCATGGCCACGTCGCCGACCCTGGCGATCTGGTGGCCCGGCGTGTGCCCGGGCGCGTGATGCACGTGGACGCCCGGTGAGACCTCGGCGTGGCCCTCTACGACGTGCAACTGCCCCTTGATCGGGGTGAGGAGCCGGTCGAGCACGAGGCCCTGCGCGGCGTCCACCTCGGCCTGCTGGAGGACGTACCGGGCGTTCTCGAACGCGGGCCTGCCGTCGGTCACCACGCCGCTGGCGTGGTCGCTGTGCAGGTGCGTCAGGACGACGGTGCCGATCTCGGCGGGCGAGACGCCCGCGGCGGCCAGCTCGCCGGCCAGGGTGCCGGGAACGGGGGCCCAGCTCGCGGCCGGTGAGTCTTCGTCACCGATGCCGGTGTCGACGAGGGTCAGCCGACCGGCCGCGTCGCGGATCAGATAGCAGTGGAAGTGCAGGACCCAAGGCTCGTCCTGGAGCCCGGAATCGGGGAACATCTCGGCGAGCGGGCGGCGGATCGCCGCTCCCATGGGACCTACGGCGTCGCAGAGCGGCGTCACCTCGACGCCGGACACTGTTATAGATGTATGCGGCACTCGCCCAGATTAGGCGGCTACGGCTACCTGCTGCTGACGCGGAACGAACTCGTTCTCGATGTCGGCCGCGTAGACGGCGCGGCAGCAGTGCGCGCACCTGTACACGATCGGGCCCTCGTCGAGCTCGTGGTGGCACCGCGGGCAGTGGTTGACGGTCTTCATGGTGCTCCCCCAAGGAGTTTTCTGTTGGTCCTATGGAACCCTCACCGAGTTGCAGGGGTCCTGCATGTCACTTGACACGATGGCGCTGCTTCGACGGGGGCCCTATGCCCTCCGGCACACCGGGTGCGGTAATTTTCCTCGCAGTACGGTGCCGAGAAGAACATTGTCATGCCCCCCTGCCCGCGTCCGTGGGAGAAACTCCGAGAACGGTCCGGGAATAGCCCAAGAGGGCTAGGCGTTGACTGGACCAGATGGTGTGGTATCTTGCCACCAGGCGTCGAGCTTCGGCTCCGCTGATCTTCATCTGAGTCTCGCCCCGGTTCTCTCGAGGGGCCCGGCTTCCTTTCTTTTCGCACCGCGCCCGACCGCTTTCGGGCTGGTCCGGCGCATTCCCCCAAAGGGGTTTCACCATGTCTGTACACATTCCTGAGCAGCGTGCGGACGTGCCCGTCCGCCAGGTCGAGGGCCTCCTGGACGTACGCGAGAAATCCGCGTTCCTCCGGGCCGGGCACCTCCCCGGACCCGGCGACGTGCGCCTCACGCCCGACAAGGTACGGCAGTTCGACCTGCGGCCCGGCGACCACGTCGTCGCGTCGTTCGCCGGCAACAAACTCGTCGGCGTCACCTCGGTCAACGGCGCCGCGCAGTGGCGCGACCGGCCCGGGTTCGCCGAGCTGACACCCGTACATCCGACCGAGCGGCTCCGCATCGAGACCGAGTCGCTCAGCACGCGCGTCATCGACCTCTTCGCGCCCATCGGCAAGGGGCAGCGCGGCCTCATCGTCGCCCCGCCCAAGGCCGGCAAGACCATGGTCCTGCAGGCGCTGGCCGCCGCGATCACCCGCAACCACCCCGAGGTGCACCTCATGGTCCTCCTCGTGGGCGAGCGGCCCGAGGAGGTCACCGAGATGCGCGCCACGATCTCCGGCGAGATCTTCTACTCCACCTTCGACCACCCCGACCGCGACCACACCGCCGTCGCCGAGCTGGCCATCGAACGCGCCAAGCGGCTCGTCGAGTCCGGCCGGGACGTCGTGCTGCTGCTCGACTCGCTGACGCGGCTGGGGCGGGCGTACAACAACCTGGCGCCCGGCGGCGGACGGGTCCTCACCGGCGGCATCGACGCCGGGGCCCTGTACCCGCCCAAGCGCTTCTTCGGCGCCGCCCGCAACGTCGAGGGCGGCGGCTCCCTCACCATCCTCGCCACCGCCCTGGTGGACACGGGGTCGCGGATGGACAACAACCTGTACGAGGAGTTCAAGGGGACGGGGAACATGGAGCTGCACCTCGTCCGCGAGCTCGCGGAGCGGCGGCTCTTCCCGGCCGTGGACCTGGACGCCTCGGGGACCCGGCGGGAGGAGATCCTGCTGCACACGGAGGAGCGGCAGGTGGTGTGGCGGCTGCGGCGCATGCTCACCTCCCTGGAGAAGCGGCAGGGGCTCGAGATCCTCGTCGACAAGCTCCGCGCCACCCCCTCCAACGCCGCCTTCCTCCTCGAAGCCACCACCGCCGCCTGACCCCCCACCCCGGCGCGCCACCTCACAACGGAACCGCCCCCATGAGACGCCCGCCCCCTTCACCGGAACCGCCCTCAAAGGACGCACACCCCCACCCAACGCGCGCTCCGATCGGCGGCGTGGTGAGGCGCACGTCAGGAGCCAAGCCCCGCCCCGTGGGGAGGGTCCCGGGGTGGTGGACGAGAATGGGCGGCATGCTGGCCGATATCGTCGAATACCTAGCGTGCCCCGTCTGCCGAGCCACCCTCCGGCTCGACGCCGGCGCGCTGCGGTGCGCTCAAGGGCACGCCTTCGACATCGCCAAGCAGGGCTACGTAAGCCTCCTGGTCGGCAACAAACCCCCGGGAACGGCCGACAGCCCCGAGATGGTGGCCGCGCGGGCGCAATTTCTCGACGCGGGCCACTACGCACCGCTGCACGACGCAGTAGCAGAAACTGTACGAAAGTACGCGTGCAGCAAGAACGTTCCAGCAAAACGTGAGTACTCCACCGAAACGAATGACGGCACGGGGCTGAGGGCGTACCGTGGGGCGGGAGTGGAGGCCGGTTACGGCGCTGGATCAACGGATCCCGCGTACGAGCCGGAAATCGACGGTGAGCGTCGCGCGGAGGGCAGGGCGGCGCCGTTGATCGTCGACGCAGGCGCGGGCACCGGGCACTACCTGGCGGCCGCGTTGGACGCGGTGAACGATGGCATCGGGATGGCGTTCGATGTGTCGAAGCACGCTGTACGCCGGGCGGCGCGGGTGCATCCCAGGGCAGGGGCGTTCGTGGCCGACGTGTGGCGTCCGCTCCCCATCAGGGATGGGGTGGCCGATGTGGTGATGGACGTGTTCGCGCCCAGGAACGGGCCCGAGTTCGGCAGGATCCTGAGGCCCGGCGGCGTCGCGGTGGTCGTGACCCCGGCGGCGCGGCATCTGAGCCCGCTGGTCGAGGAGCTCGGGCTGCTCTCCGTGGACGACGAGAAGGACCGCAGGCTGGCGCGGAGCCTGGAGGGCTTCACCGAGGTGGAGCGACGTTCGGTCGAGTTCGAGATGGAGCTGGGGCATGACGGCATCGCCCAGGTGGTCGGGATGGGCCCGAGTGCGTGGCATACCGACCCGGCCGAGCTCGACAGGCGAATAGCGGGATTTATCTCCCGAAATGCCATGAACAGACAGCAAAAAGTAGTAACGCACGCAGCGTTTCACCTGTCTATCTTCGAGCCCGTACCCCGATCAAGACCCGTTCCTTGACGGGCATGTGGGACTGGTGTTACTGATGGGGCATTTAGTCCGAAATTCCCCCACATTCCCTGAGTTTTTCCCCGGAACACGCGCAATACTGGACGGCATCCCGCGCCCGGAGGCACGGGACATCAATGGGAGGGGGCGCACCGGATGAAGGCGGAGGAACGCTGGCAGGCCAGGTTCCGCGCGTCGCGCATGACGCTGCCGTCCTGGGCACGCCAGGCCCCCAACCGCTCCATCTACCGCTCCAACGCCACCGGCACCTGGGAGGTCTACGCCTGGGACCGCGTGAGCGGCGCCGTCCGCCAGGTCACCGACCGCCCGAAGGGCACCGCGTACGCCGCCATCGACCCCACCGGCCAGTGGATCTACTGGTTCGCCGACACCGCCGGCGACGAGTTCGGCGTGTGGTGGCGCCAGCCGTTCGCCGGCGGCCCCAACGAGCCGGTCGCCCCCGACCTGCCGCCGGGCCAGCCCGGCGGCCTCGCCCTGTCCACGACGGGCGTCGCGGCGATCAGCATGGCCAGCGAGGGCACGTTCAGGATCCATGTCGTCCGCGTCGGCGGCCCGGCGAGTCTCCTGTACGAGCACAGCGAGGCCGCCTGGGTGGCCGACATGTCCCTCGACGGCTCGCTCATCGCGATCAACCACGGCGAGTACGGCGACTTCCGCCACCCCGCGCTCCGCGTCGTCCGCCCGAGCGGCGAGACGGTGGCCGAGCTGTACGACGGGCCCACCAAGGGCGTCACCGGCCTGCACTTCGCCCCCGTCGTCGGCGACCGCCGCCTGCTGGCCCTGCACGAGCGCCGCCAGCGCCACGAGCCCCTGGTCTGGGACCCGGTGAGCGGCGAGCAGCGCGAGATCTGGCTGAGGGACCCCGGCGACCTGAACGCCGAGTGGTACGACGACGGCCGCGGCCTGCTCATCCTGCGCGACCACCGCGCCCGCACGTACCTGCACCGCTACGACCTCGCGGGCGGCGGCCTGACGCTCATCGACACGCCGCACGGCGTGATCGAGGAGGCGTCTCCCCGGCCCGGCGGCCACGTCGAGTACTCCTGGTCCAGCGCCTCGCGCCCGCCGGTCATCCGCTCCAGCAGCGGCCAGGTCGTGGTCAATCCCGGCGGCCCGCCCGCCCCGCCGAGCGTCCCCGTCGAGGACATCGACGTCGACGGCGAGGGCGGCCGCATCCACGCGCTGGTCTCCAAGCCCGAGACAGGCGTCGCCCCGTACCCGGCCGTCTTCCTGCTGCACGGCGGCCCGACGGCGCACGACCGCGACGCGTTCTCGCCGGAGGTCGCGGCCTGGGTGGACGCGGGGTTCGCGGTGGTGCGGGTCAACTACCGGGGCTCGACCGGGTACGGCTCCGCCTGGCGCGACGCGCTGCACGGCGACGTCGGGCACATCGAGCTGGCCGACGTGGCCGCCGTACGCCAGGTCGTGGTCGATCGCGGCATCGCCGACCCGAACCGCATCGTGCTGGCCGGCGCGGCCTGGGGCGGCTATCTCACGCTGCTCGGCCTCGGCACCCAGCCGGAGCTGTGGGCGGCCGGCATCGCGGCGGTGCCGATCGCCTGCCACCAGACCTCGTACGAGGACGAGGCGGAGAGCCTGCGCGCCTACCACCGCGCGCTGCTCGGCGGCTCACCCGACGAGCAGCCGGAGCAGTACGCGGCCAGCTCCCCCATCACCTACGTCGACCAGGTCAAGAGCCCGCTGCTGATCCTCGCGGGCGAGAACGACACGCGCTGCCCGCTGCGCCAGATCGAGAAGTACGTGGCCAAGCTGGCCGAGCACGGGCGCGAGCACGAGGTCTACATGTACGACGCCATCGGCGGCTCGCTCGTGGTGGCGGAGCGGATCGCGCAGACCGCCCTCCAGCTCGAATTCGCCAGGAAGCACCTGGATCACAGTGACATTTGACACACTGTAAGAAGTTTCCCGACTGATCGACTTGACCGTCAGACTCTCCCGGTGACAGCATGTGCCGACGCTGTCACAGGGAGGCGTTATTGAGCGTGTTAGCGGGCGCGCAGCACCACGATGGCCAGGTCGTCATGGCTCGGCTCGGAGGCGAACTCTGCCGCGCCCCTGCGGATGCGCTCGGCCACCGCCCTGGCCGACAGCCCGGCGCATTCGGCCAGCAGCTTGGCCAGCCCGCCGTCGTCGTCGAGCAGCCGTCCGCCCGAGCGCCGCTCCGTCACCCCGTCGGTCACCGCCAGCAGCACGTCGCCGTGCTCAAGATGCACGGTGTCGGCCTCGAACATGACCTCGTGGAAGACCCCCAGCAGCGACTGCGGCGTGGTCACGGCCTCCACCTTGCCGCTCGGCTTGAGCCGCAGCGCCTCGGGGTGCCCGGCCGACACCAGGCGCACCTCCAGCCCGGTCGCCACGGGCGTGATGTCGCCGTGCAGCAGCGTGAGAAACCTGGCGCGCTCGCCCTCCTCCAGGATCGCCTGGTTGAGCCGCCCGAGCACCGCTGCCACGCCGTACCCCTCGCGGGCCAGCAGCCGCAGCGTGTGTCGGGCGAGCCCGGTCACGGCGGCGGCCTCGGGGCCCGTGCCGCACACGTCGCCGATCGCGAACCGCCACGAGTCGTCGCCCGCCTTGAACAGGTCGTAGAAGTCGCCGCCCACCTCGTTGGTCTCGCCGGCGGGCTCGTAGATGACGCCGTAGTCGAGCCCGGGAACCTCGGGCTCGTTGGGCGGCAGCAGGCTGCGCTGGAGCGCCCGGTTGGCGGCGGCCTGCTGTGCGTAGAGCCGGGCGTTGTCCATGGCCAGCGCGGCACGCCTGCCGATGTCCTCGGCGAACTGGATGACGTCGTCGGGGAAGCGGTCGGGCCGGCCCAGGCACATCATGCCGAGCCCCCGCCCGCGCGCCGTGAGCGGCACCGCGAGCACCTGCGAGTCGGCCAGGTGGACGGTCGAGGTGACCCTGGTGTCGGCGGCGGCCACGTCTATATCGGCGAGCTGCTCGCGCAGCCCGTCGATCCTGGCCTCGTCGGCGTGCCAGAGGTAGACCAGCCGCATCGGCCCGACGGAGTTGTCGGAGGTGTAGACGGCGCACCAGCTGGACAATCGCGGGACTACGACCTGAGCGACGAGGGCAGGTACCATGTCTGGGTCGAGCGTGCCCGCGAGCAGGTCACTCGCATCAGCGAGAAACCCGAGCCAGTGCGGACCTCGGGCGCTCTCCTCCAGCCATTCGGCGGCAACCCTGTCCGGGGAGCCAGGTAGCGTGAGCCTAGCCCAATGGACACGGGAATCGCCCGTGAAGGTGACGCCCCACTCTTCGACGTTCGCGGAAGGAGCTTTCGGATCACCCTGTGAGAGGCTTCGCTGCCTCAGTTCGACCTGTACGGCATCCCCGAGATGCTTCCAGATCACCTCAAACGGCTCGTCAGCGACCTGTTCGGCCAAATCTCCCGCGACTTGTTCGGCGGTATGGAGCACGCCGCCGGTGGCCCACGCGGTCATCACCTCGCGCGTGAACCTCATCGCAGCCGTCACAGCGGTCTCGCCCGGCGCGAAGGTCGCAGCGAGCACGGCGTGGGGAGAAGCAGTCATCCCACCGTGCCTACCACACTTCCAGCTGACTTGGGGTAAATCCAAGGGCAGGACTCAGAGCTACTCATCGTGACAGACTTGTATCACTCGCCGGAGCCCGCCGCGAGTGAAGGAGGCCCCATGACCACGGCCAAGGCCGCGCCAACCCCGGAGGAGAGGACCTACACCGAGTCGGATCTCATTCCCATCCTTGAGACCCTTTTCTCTTGGCGTGATGGTGATTTCCGGCGTCGTGTCCCCCACGCGCCTCCCGGGATCCTCAGCGAGGTCCGGCTGCTGCTCAACGAAGTGGCCGACCGCCGCGAACACCTGGCGAACGAGCTGGTGCGCGTTCGCAAAGAGGTCGTCAAGGAAGGGCGGTTCGGCGAGCGGCTGACGCCCGGGCCGGGCGTCGGCGCGTGGGCGGAGAGCGTCGAGTCGGTCAACCAGCTGATCGACGCCCTGGTGAGCCCCGTGAGCGGCGCGGCCGACGTGATCGACGCGGTCGCCAAGGGCGACCTGTCGCGCCGGATCGACCTCGACCGGTCCGCCAGGGGCGAGGTGCGGCGCCTCGGCAAGGCCATCAACGGCATGGTCGACCAGCTCGCGCTGTTCAACAGCGAGGTGACCAGGGTGGCGCGCGAGGCCGGCACCGAGGGCCGGCTGGGCGGCAGCGCCAACCTGCGTGGCATGTCGGGAAGCTGGCGCGACCTCACCGAGGCCGTCAACACGATGTCGTCCCGCGTGGCCGCGCAGGTGCGCGACATCGCGGTCGTGACCACCGCGGTGGCCAAGGGCGACCTGAGCCGCAAGGTGACGGTCGACGCCGTGGGCGAGATGTTCGAGCTGAAGAACACCGTCAACACGATGGTCGACCAGCTCTCCGGCTTCGCCGAGGAGGTCACCCGAGTCGCCCGCGAGGTGGGCACCGAGGGCCAGCTCGGCGGCCAGGCCCAGGTGACCGGCGTCTCGGGCGTCTGGAAGGACCTCACCGACAACGTCAACTTCATGGCCAACAACCTGACCTCCCAGGTGCGCAGCATCGCGACCGTGGCGACGGCGGTGGCCCAGGGCAACCTGTCGAAGAAGATCACCGTCGATGCGCAGGGCGAGATCCTGCAGCTCAAGGACACCCTCAACACGATGGTGGACCAGCTGTCCTCCTTCGCCGACGAGGTCACCCGAGTCGCCCGCGAGGTGGGCACCGAGGGCAAGCTGGGCGGCCGGGCCGAGGTGAAGGGCGTGTCCGGGGTCTGGAAGGACCTGACGGACAACGTCAACTCGATGGCCAACAACCTGACGTACCAGGTGCGCAACATCGCCCAGGTGACCACGGCCGTGGCCAACGGCGACCTCACCCGCAAGATCGACGTGGACGCCCAGGGCGAGATCCTCGAGCTCAAGTCGACCATGAACACGATGGTCGAGCAGCTGTCGTCGTTCGCCTCCGAGGTGACCCGAGTCGCCCGGGAGGTGGGCACGGAGGGCCAGCTGGGCGGCCAGGCGCAGGTGCGCGGCGTGTCCGGGGTCTGGAAGGACCTGACCGACAACGTCAACTTCATGGCCAACAACCTGACCTCCCAGGTGCGCCAGATCGCGGCCGTGTCGTCGGCGGTGGCCCAGGGTGACCTGTCGAAGAAGATCACCGTTGACGCGCAGGGCGAGATCCTGCAGCTCAAGGACACCCTCAACACGATGGTGGACCAGCTGTCGTCGTTCGCCGACGAGGTCACCCGAGTGGCGCGCGAGGTGGGCACGCAGGGCCAGCTGGGCGGCCAGGCCCGGGTGACCGGCGTCTCGGGCGTCTGGAAGGACCTCACCGACAACGTCAACTTCATGGCCAACAACCTGACCTCGCAGGTGCGTAACATCGCCGAGGTCACCACGGCCGTGGCCAACGGCGACCTCACCCGCAAGATCGACGTGGATGCCCAGGGCGAGATCCTGGCCCTGAAGACCACCATCAACCGCATGGTGGACCAGCTGTCGTCGTTCTCCTCCGAGGTGACCCGAGTCGCCCGGGAGGTGGGCTCCGAGGGGCAGCTGGGCGGCCAGGCCCGGGTCGAGGGCGTCGAGGGCACGTGGAAGCGGCTCACCGAGAGCACCAATGTGCTGGCCGGCAACCTCACCACGCAGGTGCGCGCCATCGCCACCGTCACCAGCGCCGTGGCCCGCGGCGACCTGACCCGCTCGATCGCCGTCGATGCGCAGGGCGAGCTGGCGGAGCTGAAGGACAACATCAACTCGATGGTGGCCAACCTCCGCGAGACCACCCAGGCCAACCAGGAGCAGGACTGGCTCAAGTCCAACCTGGCCCGCATCTCCAGGCTCATGCAGGGCCACCGCGACCTGCTCGAGGTGGCCAAGCTGACGATGAGCGAGCTGACGCCGCTGGTCTCGGCCCGCTACGGCGCCTTCTACGGCATCGACCCCGAGGGCGCCCACGAGCTGATACTGATCGGCGGGTACGGCGTGCGTCCCGACCGGGGGCCGCGCCAGCGGTTCGCGATCGGCGAGGGCATCGTCGGCCAGGCGGCCGCCGAAGGCCGGCACATCATGCTCGACGACGTGCCGCCGCAGTTCATCACCATCGACAGCGGGCTCAGCCAGTCCACGCCCGCGCAGATCGTGGTGCTGCCGATCCTGTTCGAGAGCCGGGTGCTCGGCGTGCTCGAGCTGGCCTCGTTCACGCCGTTCGGCGAGGTGCACCTCGACTTCCTGCGCCAGCTCGTCGAGACCATCGGTGTCACGATGAACACGATCATCGCCAACTCCCGCACCGAAGACCTGCTCACCGAGTCGCAGCGGCTCACCAGGGAGCTCCAGGAGCGCTCCGACGAGCTGCAGCGCCAGCAGGAGGAGTTGCGCAGATCCAACGCCGAGCTGGAGGACAAGGCGGCGCTGCTGGCCAAGCAGAACCGCGCGATCGAGATCCAGAACTTCCAGATCGAGCAGGCCCGCCGCACGCTGGAGGAGCGCGCCGAGCAGCTGGCGGTCTCCTCGCGCTACAAGTCCGAGTTCCTCGCGAACATGTCCCACGAGCTGCGCACGCCGCTCAACAGCCTGCTGGTGCTGGCCAAGCTGCTGACCGAGAACGCCGAGGGCAACCTGACCTCGCAGCAGGTGGAGTTCGCCCGCACGATCCACAGCGCGGGCTCGTCGCTGCTCCAGCTCATCAACGACATGCTCGACCTTTCCAAGGTCGAGGCGGGCCGGATGGACATCCACCCGATCCAGGTGTCGCTGCCGAAGATGGTGGACCTGCTGGAGGCGGCGTTCACGCCGCTGGCGCAGGACAAGGGGCTGTCGTTCAGCGTCGACGTCGAGAACGACGTGCCGAAGGAGCTGCGCGCCGACGAGCAGCGCCTGCAGCAGGTGCTGCGCAACCTGCTCTCCAACGCGGTGAAGTTCACGCCGCGGGGCGAGGTGAAGCTGCGCGTCTCGATGGCGCCGCCCGGGGTCGACTTCGACGACGACACCCTGCACGGCGCCGACGATCTGCTCGCCTTCCAGGTGATCGACACCGGCATCGGCATCGCGCCCGACAAGCGGGACGTCATCTTCGAGGCGTTCAGACAGGCCGACGGCACGACGAGCCGCAAGTACGGCGGCACGGGCCTGGGTCTCGCGATCTGCCGGGACATCGCCAGGCTGCTCGGCGGCGAGATCCACGTGGACAGCGAGCTGGGCAAGGGCAGCTCGTTCACGCTCTACCTGCCGGCCTCCTACACCGGCCCGCTGGCCGCCACCGACGGCGGCGTGGCCCGCCGCCAGCTGATGACGGCGCCGGCGGAGGAGTCGGCCGCCGCGGTCGCGCCCGAGCCGCCGCTGCCGCTCGACCTGCCGATGCACGAACTGGTCGAGCCGGTGGAGACCCCGGCCCAGTGGCAGGGCGACGACCCGCTCAGCGGCGCCAAGATCCTCATCGTGGACGACGACATCCGTAACGTGTTCGCGCTGACCAGCGTCCTGGAACGACACGGTTCCACGGTCGTCTACGCTGAAAACGGTCGGGAGGGGATCGAGCAGCTCGAACGAAACGAGGACGTCGCGCTCGTGCTGATGGACATCATGATGCCGGAGATGGACGGCTGGGCCACCACCTCCGCCATCCGGCGCATGCCTCAGTTCGCCGACCTGCCGATCATCGCGCTGACCGCCAAGGTCATGCGGGGCGATCGCGAGAAGAGCATCGCCTCCGGCGCGTCCGACTACGTCCCCAAGCCGGTGGACGTGGACCGCCTGCTCGAACGCCTGCGCGGCTGGCTGAGCCGCGGGCGCGGGTCCATGTCCGACTCGTCAGCCTCAGCAGCCGAAGGGTCGTGATCGATGCCAGATCGCGCCAAGATTCTCCTCGTCGACGATCGCGAGGAGAACCTGATCGCCCTCGAAGCCATCCTCAGCTCCCTCGACCTGGTGCCGGTGCGCGCCAGGTCGGGCGAGGAGGCTCTCAAGGCGCTGCTCAACACCGAGTTCGCCTTGATCCTGCTGGACGTGCGCATGCCCGGCATGGACGGCTTCGAGACGGCCGCCCACATCAAGCGGCGGGAGCGGACCAGGAACATCCCGATCATCTTCCTGACCGTGGTGGACAGCGCGCCCGACTACGCCTTCCGCGGCTACGCGGCCGGGGCGGTCGACTACCTGACCAAGCCGTTCGACCCCTGGGTCCTGCGGGCGAAGGTGTCGGTGTTCACGGAGCTGTACAACATGAACAAGCGGCTGGCCGAGCAGGCGTCCCTGCTCCGCGACCGCGTGAGCGGCGAACTCCCGCCGGGGGCCGGCGACCAAGCCTCGGTGCTGCCCGAGCTGTCGCGACGGCTGACGGCGGTGGAGGACGAGCTGGCCCGGGTTCGGGAGCTGGCCCGCAAGGCCCAGGACCCGGCCCTCACCGTCCCCCTGTCCGACCTCACGGACCGCCTCAACCACCTCCGCGCCGGCTTCGACGCCCTCTCCTGACCCCGCCCCCGCCCCCGCCCCCGCCGGGCATGACGGCGGGGCAGGCACCACCACGCAACCGCCGCCTCCCAAGCGCCGTGCCGGCGAGGCGTCGGTGGGTGGGAGCGGCCGCGAAAGGGCTCGGCCAGGAGTCCGGAGGGGCGCGTAACGGGAAGCGCCGTAATCCGGATTCCTGTAGTGAGGGGTGAGGTGGCCGGGGAGCTCCTGGCCGGAGGGTCGCGTGGGGAACGAAGTGACACGGCGATAGCGGCAGGGCCGGCCGACGAGGCGACACGGCGACAGCGGCGGGGCCGGCCGATGAGGTGGGGAAGTGACCGGCGGGGCGGGATCGGCTGGGGGGTGAGTCAGTGACGGGCGCGTTCCAAGGCGTCCCAGAAGCCGCGTCTCAGCGCGTGCCGTACCTCGTCGTGCAGCAGGAAGTCGATCGGCAGGGAAGACCCCTGCAGCAACCGCGCCTCCAGGTCCGAAGGCATTCGCGGCTTGCGCGCCAGCACCGCCTCCAGCCACAGCGCGGGCGCGTCGCGCGCCACGGACTCGCCGAAGTCGTGCCCCTCCCGGTGGGCGGACTTGACCGCGTCCGCCAGCGTGGTGGCGCCGGCGGTGGCCGCGGACGGCGGGGTGACGGGCGCGGGCTGCGGCCCCGTGTACGGCCCCAGTTGGGCCGGCTGGTAGGTGCCGCTGGACGACGGGCTGGCGAACTGTCCGGTGCTGGGCGACTGCGACTGGATGGGCCCGGTCGCCGGAGCGGCCGGCGGGGGTGTGACCGGCGGCTGCTCGGGCTGGTAGCTGGCGTACGTCGGCAGCACGGGCGGCGTGGACGACTGCCCGCGCCCGGACGAGGACCCGTTGGACGAGGACGGCGTCGAGGAGCCGGCGGCGTGGCTGCCGCTGGACGGCGGCAGCGGGGGCAGCGACGGGGGCAGGGCCGGCTGGGCGGGCGGCAGCGAATGGGCGGCCTGCCCGTTGCTGATCGGCTGGTGCCCGTTGGACGACTCCGCGATGCCCGCGACGAGGCTGACGTAAGGGCGCAGGTGGACGGCGCCCAGCTCGACCAGGTCGTCGCATTCCTGGCGCAGCGACCGCGACACGGCCCAGCCGCCGTCGGCCGCGATGTGGATCACGCTGACCCTGATGCCGAGGTCCTGCGCGTCGCACACGACCTGGGCCAGGTCCTCGTCCCCGCTCACGACCACCGCGTCGCAGATGGCGTTGTTGCGGGCGAGCGTCATGAGGTCGCGGTGGACCTGGGCGTCGACGCCTTCGCGCCGGCCCGGCCGGATGCGCGACAGCCTGAGCTTGAGGCCCGGTATGTCGGCCAGCGCGTCGTGCTCCGGCGTGCGACGGCCTTCGACCGTCGCCTCGTACCAGTAGCACCTCAGCAGCGGCAGGCCGGTGCGCTCGCGCGACAGGCTGGTCATCAGCTGGAGCAGCCCCGGGTAGTCCCAGGCAACCGCTTCACGATGACGCGTGCCGTGCACGGCCATCGCGCCATCGGCCAGCAGATAGCCGGCGTCCACGAACAGCGCACAGCGATCCACTTAGCACCGCCCCTTTCCTGGTGGTCCGTCCTGGCTGGCTCTGCACCGTCAGAGACCGGACTCGGCGGCCCTCTCTCAGGGTAATGAAAGCTGGTGATCGCGCGAGGGTTAATCCCGACGATTCGGCATCGACCCGCTGCCACCCCGGAGCATTCAGGCAGACCGTACCAGTTTGTCCCGTTCACAGTCATGATCGCGCTCGGACGCTCAACGCGGCCACCCCGAACAGCACGACATCCTTGTCCGTCGCGATCGTCAGCCCCGGATCCACCCCGAGTTCGGCCCCGACCGTGTCGACGTCGACGCCGAACGTCATCTCCGCCGCGCCGGTCGAGGACTCGTCGAAGACGTTCGACGCGTCCCGATCGCCGCCCTCGGGGGCGAGCGCGCCGGACCCGAGCGAGACCTTGTCACCCTTGAGATCGGCGTCGCCCTCCCACGTCACCAGCTCGACCCTGGCGGGCGAGGCGGCCGGGCTCAGCCCGCCGAGCGGTATGCGCACCCGTCCCGCCGACCCGCCGACCACGGTGGCCGCGTCGAGCACCATGGCCTGGCTGTACGGCTCCGCGGGATCCGTGACGATCAGCACCAGGCTCCATCCGGCATGCCGGGACACCCCTTCTTCCATGGGCATGTCGGCCGCCCACCACGTGCCGTTGCGGTCGGAGGCGGAGACCAGCTCGCTGACGTCGGCGTACGCCTGGTAGACGGCCCCTGAGGGCAGCTCGCGGAGCGCCACGTCGTCGGGTTTGACCAGCGTGTACTGGCGCCGCCCCGGCGGTCTGACCTTGATGGGCCCGGCCGTCGTCGCGCTCGCGGACCAGTAGAGGCCGGCCCACACGACCTTGCTCCCCTTGGGCAGGCTCAGCGCGGCCCCGCTGGACGCGCCGGTGCCGGAGCTGCCGTCCTGGTCGAGCGCGGTCATCGGCCAGAGGTCGTTGTCGCGCTGGCCGCGCCGGCGCTTCCGGGCCTCCGCGCAGCCGTCCGCAGTCTCGGGGCAGGTCAGCAGCGAGTTGCCGATCGCCCTGACGGCCACCTTCCCGTCGGTGGCGAACCTGGCGGGCGCCCCGGTCGTCCGTACGCCGTCCTCCGCCTGCGCCGTGACGTGCAGCGGGCCCGAGTCGATCCGGACGGCCGGGCCCGCGCCCTCCGGCGCCTCCGCCGCCACCCGTACCCGCAGGAACAACGCCGTGCCCTGCCCCGCCGCCAGCGGCGCCCTGGCGCACCGCGCGTCGTGCCCGGAGGGGCGGCACGCCCACCCGTCCACGGTGCCCACGGTGTCGCGGTCGTCGCGCCGCGCGGGCGGGACGAGCGTCACGCCGGAGGGCAGGTCCACGAACGCCGTCAACTCCTCGCTGGGCGCCTCGCCATAGTTGCGCAGGCGCAGGCCGACGATGCCGGGCCGGGCGCGTACGAGCGAGCCCAGCGCCTCGACGGTGGCACGCAGCCGCGCCCTGCCCGGCTCCCCGCTCGTGACAGGGCTCTTGACCGGGCTCCTGGCCGGCGGCCGCACCCGCGTGGGCTCCTCGCTCTGCAACGGCACGGGCACCGGCATGGGCTCGCCGGCGAACGGCGGCGGCCCCGCGACCGGTACGGCGGCGGTTGGCCTCGCGATCGGCTTCTCGTCGGTGACCAGCAGCAGCCCGGCCGCCACGGCCACGGTGACGGCCATGCTGCCGGCCATCGCGGCCAGCTGCTGCCTGGGCCCCCGCCACAGCCGGGGGAACGCCCGCAGCAGCCCGCCCGCGCCGCCGCCCGCGGCCGACTTCGCCAGCGTCGTCGCATACCCGCCGAAGATCGGCCCCGCGACCAGCGGGCCGACCATGACGCGAAGCCCGCGGTTGACGTCGGTCAGCTCCAGCAGGACCCCGTTGCACTCCTCGCAGGCGGCCACATGCTCGTCGACCACCTTGGCGTCGCGCCTGGTCAACCCGTCGCGGACGTACGCGCCCATCTTGCCCAGGACGGGCCGGCAGTCGTGCTTCGGCGGCGAACCCAGGTGCATCTGCAGGTAGGCCTGCCGCAGCCCCTCCCTCGCCCGGTACGCGAGCGCCGCCACGCCGTTGGGCGACAGGCCCAGCAGCGGCGCCACCTGGGCCGGTTTGCACCGTTCGACCTCGGTGTGCCAGAGCACCGCCCGCCACCGCTCGGGCAGCGACAGGAACGCCTTGGCGATCAGCGACTTCTCCAGCTCCACGAGCGCCGGATCGACGAACGGCACCCCCGGGTCGTACTCCTCGATCTCGCCCGTGGCCACCTGACGGCTCTCGATCCTGGAGCGGTCGTAGACCGTGCGCCGCACCACCGTCAGCAGATAGGTGCGGAAGCCGGACTCGGGCCCACCGCCCCTGCCGACCAGGTCGAGGATCTTCGTGAACGACTCCGCGACCACGTCCTCGACCTCGGAGCGCCGGACGAGCTGCCTGGCCAGCGCGCGGGCGGCGGCAGCGTGGCGCTCGTAGAGCTGCCCGTAGGCGGCGGCGTTGCCCTCTCTGACCGCCTGGAGAAGCTCTGCGTCGCTTTGCGGAGTTACGCCACCCATAGTGACCTCACGATTACACGGGGTTGCCTCGCGCATTCATTCCGCACTCCCCGCCGGGACTAAACCGCACCCGCGCCTTTACCTTCGAGAGGTTTCGAGGGCGCCGCGACGGGCCCTCCGGCCGGAGCCATAAGCTTGGGCGCATGACGGATCGCGACAACCTGCTGGCCGAGATCAAGAGCAAGGCCGTCGTCCACGGCAAGGTCATCCTCTCCTCCGGCATGGAGGCCGACTTCTACCTCGACCTGCGCCGCATCACCCTCGACGGGGTGGCCGCGCCGCTCGTCGGCCGGGTGATGCTCGACCTGACGGCCGACCTGGAGTTCGACGCGGTGGGCGGGCTCACGCTGGGGGCCGACCCGGTCGCGGGCGCGATGCTGCACGCGGCGGCGGCGCGCGGGCGCACGCTCGACGCGTTCGTGGTGCGCAAGGCGCAGAAGCAGCACGGCATGCAGCGCAGGATCGAGGGGCCCGAGGTGAAGGGGCGGCGGGTGCTGGCCGTCGAGGACACCTCCACGACGGGCTCCTCGCCGCTGACGGCCGTGGAGGCGCTGCGCGAGGCGGGGGCCGAGGTGGTGGCCGTGGCCACGATCGTCGACCGGGGCGCGCGCGAGCGCATCACCGGTGAGGGACTGGAGTACCGCTCGGTCTTCACCCTCGGCGACCTCGGGCTCTGAAGGTCCGGAGCCGCCGAGCGTCAGCCGCCGGACGACTTGACGGTGAACGCCTCCCGGGCGCCGGCCTTCCCCTGCTCGCGCGGCTTGCCGTTCTCGGTGACGCGGACGGTGCCCGCGTCGCTGAGCACGACGTCGAGCTCCGGCTCGTAGTAGCTGACCTCCTCGCCCCTGCTCATCTCGCGATACTGCAGCACGTCGCCGCCCGGCACGCGTACGGTGACGACGGGGCAGGCATCGGCCAGGCACTCGATGTGCACGGTCGGCACCCGCGCGGTGGTCTCCGCGGCGGGGCCGGGCGTGACGGCCGACGCGCGCTCGCGTTCGGGCGGCGTCGCGCCGAACGAGCCGAACAGCGCGCGGCCGCCGATGACCAGCAGCGTCACCACGGCGCCCGCGGCGAGGACGGCGAGCGCCATACGGGCGACGCCCATCGGATCTGACCTGTGGCGTCCCACAGGGGGCAGCGTACCCCGGGTAACCCCCGGTTTTCGGCTCAGAACTGGGTGTCGGTCGGCACGCGGTGGTGTTTGCCGTTGGGCTCAGGAAGGCTCTTGTGCTCCCTGCGCTTCTTGATCACCTCGACGATGATCGGGATCAGCGAGATGAACACGATGACGAAGACGCCCGGCAGGATGTACTTGTCGATCTGCTTGGGGTCGACCTTGCTGCCGAGGAAGTGGCCGAGCAGGAGCAGGCCCTCGACCCAGACGACGCCGCCGACGACGTTCCACAGGAAGAAACGCTTGGCCGGCATCTCCAGCACGCCCGCGACGGGATTCATGAACGTGCGCACGATCGGCACGAACCTGGCCAGAATCACCGCCCTGGCCGGACCGAACTTCTGGAAGAACTCCTCGGCCCTGACGACGTGCTCCCTCTTGAACAAGCGCGAATCAGGTTTCTCGAAGAGCCTGCGGCCGAACCTGGCCCCCAGGAAATGCCCGAGTTGGGCGCCCGCAATGGCGCACAGAGGCGTGCCGATCAAGAGGACGGGAAAGGAGAGCGGCTCGATGCCCATTCCCTGCGCCACCGAGGCCGAGCTGAAAATCCCCGCGGCCACCAGCAGCGAGTCGCCGGGGAGGAAGAACCCGAGCAGCAAGCCCGTTTCGGCGAAGATGATGGCGAGAACGCCGATCGTCGCGAAAGCCCCCAACACGGTCAGCCACCACGTCGGGTCGAGGAGATTCCAGAGCCAGTCCACGCCGAGAGCCTACCTGTAGAGGCGACAAACGCGTTGTGTCTACCACACGGGGTAGTGAGTCGGGATACTGGGCCTGCGCGAAGCCGTTACTTCTCAGGGAGATGAATCATGCCTATTGCGACTCCAGAGGTCTACGCTGAGATGCTCGACCGGGCGAAGGCCGGCGGATTCGCCTACCCGGCGATCAACGTGACCTCATCGCAGACGCTGAACGCCGCTCTGCGGGGCTTCGCCGAGGCCGAGAGCGACGGCATCGTCCAGGTCTCCACGGGCGGCGCCGAGTTCCTGTCCGGCGCGACCGTCAAGGACATGGTCACGGGGGCCACGGCGCTGGCCGAGTACGCGCGGGTGGTGGCCGCCAAATATCCCGTGACGGTGGCGCTGCACACCGACCACTGCCCGAAGGACAAGCTCGACGGCTTCATGAGGCCGCTGCTCGACATCTCCCTGGAACGGGTCGCCAAGGGCCTCGACCCGCTCTTCCAGTCCCACATGTGGGACGGCTCCGCCGTGCCGCTGGAGGAGAACCTGGAGATCGCCAAGGAGCTCCTGGAGAAGTGCGCCAGGGCGCGGATCATCATGGAGATGGAGATCGGCGTCGTCGGCGGTGAGGAGGACGGCGTCGTCGGCGAGATCAACGAGAAGCTCTACACGACCCCCGAGGACGCCCTGGCCACGGCCGAGGCCGTCGGGATCGGCGAGAAGGGCCGCTACCTGCTGGCCGCCACGTTCGGCAACGTCCACGGCGTCTACAAGCCCGGTCACGTCAAGCTGCGTCCGGGCGTGCTGAAGGACATCCAGGAGGCGGTCGCGGCCAAGTACGGCAAGGACAAGCCGTTCGACCTGGTCTTCCACGGCGGCTCCGGCTCGTCGCTGGAGGAGATCCACGAGGCGATCTCGTACGGCGTCGTCAAGATGAACATCGACACCGACACCCAGTACGCCTTCACCAGGCCGATCGCGGACCACATGTTCCGCAACTACGACGGCGTGCTCAAGGTGGACGGCGACGTGGGCAACAAGAAGACGTACGACCCCCGTTCCTACGGCAAGAGCGCCGAGGCCGGCATGGCCAAGCGCGTCGTGGAGGCGTGCGAGAACCTCAAGAGCGCTGGGACGAAGATCTCCTAGCCAGTTTCATGGCCCGGCGGGTATGACTTGTCCTATGGATAACCTTCTCGCCGGGCCGCCCCCGACTCAACTGCCGGATCTGCCCGAGGCCAGGGAGGCGCTCGACTCCGGAGCCAAGGCCGCGGACGTGGCCGCCCGTTTCCCCGCCTACCCGGCGGCCTGGGCAACGCTCGCGGAAGAGTACTTCGCACAGGGGCACGCCGTCACTTCCTACGCTTTCGCCCGCACGGGCTACCACCGCGGGCTCGACGCGCTCCGCCGCAGCGGCTGGAAGGGACACGGGCCCATCCCCTGGGAGCACGAGCCCAACCGGGGCTTCCTGCGCTGCCTGTACGCCCTGTCCAGGGCCGCCCAGGCGATCGGCGAGAAGGACGAGGCCGAGCGATGCGTACAGTTCCTCAGGGACAGCACCGAGACGGGCTACGAGGCGCTCGCCAAGGGTTAGTCCTCGTTGTCTTGGGACGAATAGGCACGTTCGGGTAGTCTCTCTACGCAAGAGCCCCTGTCGCGCTTGCGCCAGGGGTTTTCGTTTTGTGCACGGGAGACTGAACCATGCCGGCTGCCGTTCTCGTAGGCGCCCAGTGGGGCGATGAGGGCAAGGGCAAGGCCACCGACCTGCTCGGTGGCGACGTCGACTACGTCGTCCGCTATCAGGGTGGCAACAACGCGGGACACACCGTGGTCATCGGGGACCAGAAATACGCGCTGCACCTTCTACCGACGGGAATCCTGTCGCCCGACGTGGTCCCCGTGATCGGCAACGGCGTGGTCATCGACCCCGGCGTGCTGCTGAGCGAGATCGACGGGCTCGCCGCGCGCGGCATCTCCGCCGAGCGCCTGCTGATCTCCTCGAACGCGCACCTGATCATGCCGCACCACAAGGCCCTCGACAAGGTCACCGAGCGATACCTCGGCAAGGCCAGGATCGGCACCACGGGCCGCGGCATCGGGCCTGCGTACGGCGACAAGATCGCCCGTATGGGCGTGCGCGTCCAGGACCTGCTCGACCCCGGCATCCTGGCCAAGAAGATCGAGGTCGCCCTGGGCGAGAAGAACCAGGTGCTCACCAAGGTCTACAACCGCCGCGGCATCGACCCCACGGCGGTCCTGGACGAGTACCTCGCCTACGCCGAGCGCCTCAAGCCGCACATCGCCGACACCTCGCTGGTGCTCTCCAAGGCGCTGGACGAGGGCAAGTTCGTGCTGCTGGAGGGCGGTCAGGGCACGCTGCTGGACATCGACCACGGCACCTACCCCTTCGTCACGTCCTCCTCGCCGACCTCCGGGGGCGCCTGCGCCGGGGCCGGGATCCCGCCGAACCGCCTCACCAAGATCATCGGCATCCTCAAGGCGTACACGACCCGGGTCGGCTCCGGCCCCTTCCCGACCGAGCTCACCGACGAGGTCGGCGAGTGGCTGCGCCAGACGGGCGGGGAGTACGGCGTCACCACGGGCCGTAACCGCCGCTGCGGCTGGTTCGACGCGGTCATCGCCCGCTACGCGACCCGGATCAACGGCATCACCGACTACTTCCTCACCAAGCTGGACGTGCTGTCGGGGCTGGAGCGGATCCCGGTGTGCGTGGCGTACGACGTGGACGGGGTGCGGCACGACGAGATCCCGATGACGCAGACGGACTTCCACCACGCCGTGCCGATCTACGAAGAGCTGCCGGGGTGGCAGGAGGACATCACGAGCGCGAAGGACTTCGACGATCTGCCGCCGAACGCGCAGGCGTACGTGCGGGCGCTGGAGGAGATGAGTGGCGCCCCGGTCTCGGCCATCGGCGTGGGCCCCGGCCGCGACCAGACCGTGGTGGTGCGCTCGCTCGTCTGAGAGCAGGCGCCGGGGTCCGGCGAAACCGGACCCCGGCACACCGCGAGGCCAGGTGGTGCCTCGGCCTGCCTGGCCTCATATGGTTGGGGTATGCCTCGTTTCCGCCACATCCTGGACACCATGGCCGCCTACAAGCCGGGCAAGGTCGTAGCGACCCCCGACGGCCGGTCGTTCAAGCTGTCCTCCAACGAATCCCCGTACGACCCGCTGCCGTCCGTGGTCGAGGCGATCGCCGAGGGGGCGCGGCAGATCAACCGCTACCCCGACCCCGGCGCCGTCGGGCTGACGGAGGCCATCGCGGAGCGGTTCGGGGTGCCGGCCGACAACATCGCGCTCGGCGCGGGGTCCGTCACGGTGGCGCAGCAGCTGTTCGAGTCGATCGGGGAGCCCGGGGTCGAGGTCGTCTACGCGTGGCGGTCGTTCGAGGCGTACCCGCTGCTGGCCGACCTCGCCGGGGTGAAGTCGGTCATGGTGCCGTTGGCCGGGGAGGACCACGACCTGGACGCCATGGCGGAGGCGATCAACGAGCGCACGCGCATGGTGTTCGTGTGCAACCCGAACAACCCGACCGGCACCTCGATCCGCCGGAGCGCGCTGGAGGCGTTCCTGGACCGGGTGCCCGAGCATGTGCTGGTGGTGCTGGACGAGGCCTACCGGGAGTACGTGCGTGACGAGGACGTCCCCGACGGCCTCACCCTCTACCGCGACCGGCCGAACGTCTGCGTGCTGCGCACGTTCTCCAAGGCGTACGGGCTGGCGGGCCTGCGGGTCGGCTACCTGGTCGCGCACGAGCCCGTGGCGACGGCGATCCGCAAGACGATCATCCCGTTCGCGGTCAACCACCTCGCCCAGGTGGCGGCCATCGCCTCGCTCAAGGCCGAGGACGAGCTGCTGGAGCGGGTCGAGCACGTGGTCAAGGAGCGTACGAGGGTCCGGGAGGCACTCATCGCCCAGGGCTGGACGGTGCCGCCCACCGAGGCCAACTTCGTCTGGCTCAGGCTCGGTGAGCGCACCCTCGACTTCGCGGCCGCCTGCGCCGTGGAGGGCGTGGCGGTGCGGCCGTTCGCCGGGGAGGGCGCGCGGGTGTCCATCGGTTCCCCCGAGGCGAACGACGCGTTCCTCACCGCCGCCGCGGCCTTCCGCGGCTGATCAGCGGCGGGGCTGCCAGTTGAGGTAGGCGACCGACAGCAGCGTGGAGCCGTACTGCGACTGGACGGCGTGGTCGGCGTAGACCGCCAGCGCGTGCGTGAACAGGGCCGGGTCCCACTGGGCCACCGGCATGTAGCGCGGCGCCTGCAGATACTGCCCGGCGGCGGCCAGGCCGCCGGTGCCGTCCACCCGCAGGAACGTCGTCGCCACGCCGTTGTCGGTGGTGGCCATGTTCTTGGTGTAGCTGCGGGCGAAGCGACCCATGTCGGCGTCGGTGAAGGCGAGGCCGAACCGGTGCGCGGCGGCGGCGAACTCGACGTCGATGCCGCCGTGGCTGAGGTCCTCGATCTGCTGCCCGCCCTTGGGCGGGGTGCCGTAGGACGGGGTCCACTCGGAGACGCCGTCCGCCTTGGTGTAGCCGCTGTAGAGCTTGCCGAAGCTGGGCCAGTACGGCCAGTAGTAGGCGTCCTTGTCGTTGGTCTTGAGGTCGCGGGCGAACGTGGCGGCGAGCCGGCGGGTGCGGTCGCGGAAGAACGGGTCGCGGGTCGCCGCCGCCAGCTCCGCGTACGTCTGGCCGAGACCGACGCTCTGGTTGATCGGCTGTTCGACGCCGTCGTAGGGGACGGGCATGCCCTTGGGCCAGATGTAGTAGCCGTCCGCCACCCATTCGGGGTCGTGCGCGGCAGCGGCGTCCCGGCACGCCTTCAGGTATTCGGCGGCCTTGGCCCGGTAGCGGGCGTTGCGCAAGAGGCGCGGGTCCCGGCGGACGATCCGGACGAACGACGCGAGCGGGTAGGTGATCATGCCGGTGTGCACCGAGAAGATCACCGGCGCGGCGGCCAGCTTGAACGTCCCGAGCGCCGGCATCGCCGCCCCCGCCGGCGAGGGACGCAGGTCCTTGGCCGTCACCATGGTCGGCGAAGGGTAGGCGTCGAGGATCCGCTTCACCGCGTAGTCGGGGCTGGCGGGGTCCATACTCAGGTCGGTGAAGGTGGACACCTTGCTCTTGACGGGGTTGTTCACCTCCAGGGTGAACCGCCCGTCCGAGGTGCCCGCCCGTACGGTCGCCACCGCATCGTTGACGTTGACGAGCGCGCTGCGCACCTCCAGGAGCGGCTGCCCCGACGCGTCGAGCAGGCTCACGCCGCCCGCGCTGTAGACGAGGCTGCGCCAGGCGGGCAGCGACAGGCCGCGGTAGTCCCTGACGCCGCGCTCGGAGTCGCGGTTGCCCAGCACGAGGTCGGCGTTGTGGATGAGCCGGTCCAGGTAGGTGGTGTCGTGGTAGGCCTCGTACATCCTGATGTAGGCGGCCATCACGTAGGAGGCGCCCCAGCCGAGACCGCCCGCCTCGTTGGTGTCGGTGGGCTGGCCGGCGTTGCCGCTCTCGTGGAACACCTTGTCGAACAGGTCGAACGTCTCGCGTGCGGTGTAGTCGTAGCCTGCCGCGGCGCGGGCCGTGCCGGGCAGTGCTGCCAGGGCGCCGAGGGAGAGCGCGCCCACGCCGAATTGGCGGCGAGTAAGCATGGATGACCCTTTCACAACGGGCGGCGTCAGCTCTTGACCGCGCCGCGCATGCCTTCGAGGACGTGTCGTTGCATGATCATGAAGAAGACGACCACGGGCAGGATCGAGATGATCGTGCCCGCCGCCAGGCTGCGGATGTCGGTGCCGGTGATTCCGGCCAGGTAGGCGATCCCCAGCGAGATGGGATACAGGGAGGAGTCCTTCAGCACGACCATCGGCCAGATGAAGCTGTTCCAGACCGAGATGAAGCCGAAGACGCCGAGGATCGCCAGGGTGGGGCGGGCGGCCGGCAGCATGACGTGCCAGAAGATGCGCAGTTCGTGGCAGCCGTCGGTCCTGGCGGCGTCCACCACCTCGCGTGGCACCCCGGCGAAGGTCTGCCGGAGCAGGAAGATCCCGAACGCCGACAGCAGGCCGGGCAGGATCACGCCCAGGTAGCCGTCGGCCATCCCGATCTGG
This sequence comes from Nonomuraea sp. NPDC004186, assembly GCF_053603495.1. NCBI lineage: Bacteria > Bacillati > Actinomycetota > Actinomycetes > Streptosporangiales > Streptosporangiaceae > Nonomuraea > Nonomuraea sp. NPDC004186. Next base: position 77,745 of record NZ_JBSGFQ010000020.1, read on the forward strand.
GAGACCACCAGGAACCTCGGCAGCAGCATCACCTCGCCGGGCAGGAACATGGTGGCGAGGATCGCGAAGAAGATCAGGCTCCGGCCGCGGAAGGCCATCTGCGCCAGCGGGTACGCGCACAGAGCCGACACCAGGATGTAGAGCGGCACCATCACGGCCACCAGGAACGCGGAGTTGAGCAGGTAGCGCGGGAACGGGATGGCCGTCCACGCCTCCTTGGCCCAGGTGAGCACCGGGGGCCGGGGGATGATGTCCGGCGGGAAGGAGAAGACGGCCTGGCCGGCCGGTTTCAACGCCGCCGACAGCAGGATGAGAAAGGGGCCGACGAACGCCAGGGCGATCGCGGTGAGCAGCACGTACATGCCCGCGCGGCGCACCCACCAGCCGAGCCTCCGAGTCACCGCTCGTCCTTCCTTCCGCTGGTGAGCCGATAGTTGAGCAGGGCCATCACGATCAGCAGGACCCACAGGACGAGGCCGACGGCGCTGGCGTAGCCCATGTCGTACTTCTCGAACGCCTCGGCCCAGATGTAGTAGCCGAGCATCAGGGTGGCGTCCTGCGGGCCGCCCTTGGTCATCACGAAGACGGTCGTGAACGCCTGCATCGCGTCGAGCATGGCCATCGTGACGGTGACCGCGATGTAGGGGACCATCAGCGGGACGGTGATGCGCCGCATCCGGTGCCAGCCGTTGGCGCCGTCTATCTTGGCGGCCTCGTAGAGCTCCGACGGGATCGTCTGGAGGCCCGCGAGGTAGACCATCATGTAGACGCCCATGTTCTTCCAGCCCTCGACCAGGATCAGCGCGGGCAGCGCCCAGACGGGGTCGAGGAGGTACTGGATGGGCTCGTCCAGGATGCCCAGGCCGGTGAGCAGCCAGTTGACCACGCCCTGCTGGTGGAAGACGTAGTTCCAGGCCACCGCGACCGCGACCATCGAGGTCACGACCGGCAGGTAGTAGAGCATCCGGAACGTCCTGATGCCGGGCAGCTTCTGGTTTACCAGCACGGCCAGCGGCAGCGGGAGCACGACGAGCAGCGGGAACAGGCCCACGAGGAACACGAGCGAGTTGCGCAGGGCGGTCCAGAACCTGGCGTCCCCGAGGATCTTGACGAAGTTGTCCAGTCCGGTGAAGACGGGCGGGCTGACGCCGTCGTAGTCGGTGAAGGAGAGCTGGACGGCGGTGACGGCCGGCCAGGCGAAGAACACCCCGAACAGCACCAGGGCCGGTAAGGGGAAGAGGTACGGCGTGTACCAGCGCTGCCCTGGGATCCGGCTGGCGGCCACCGGCCTCACATCCTTCGGTCCTTAATAGTGACGCCCAAAGCCTCGATAAGAGTTGGCCAGAATTTGATCGCAGACTATAGACGGCCGATCTCGACCGTCAAGAGCGGATCTGAGCAGGGACCCTTGACGACTCAGGCGCTGGAGTGTCATTGTGCCGAAAGAATTATTAAGGACGGCCATAATTCTCAGGAGGTCCCCCGATGTCGAGGAGAAGAGCGTTGGGGGCAGGCGCGCTCGCGCTGGCTCTCATGTCGTCCGGCTGCGTGGCCGGAACGTCGGGCAGCACGTCGGGGGGACAGGCGGACGACCAGCCGTTCGAGGGGGAGGTCGAGTTCTGGACGATCAACCTGAAGAAGAACTTCGGCTCCTACATCGACGGGCTGATCGCCCAGTACCAGAAGGAGCACCCCAAGGTCACCGTCAAGTGGGTCGACGTGCCCGGGCAGGACATCGCGACCAAGCTGCTCGCCGCGGTCGCCAGCGGCGACGTCCCCGACGCGGTCAACATCGCCTCCTCCGACCTCGGCCGGTTCACCCCGTCGCTGGCCCCTCTCGACGAGTTGCTCAAGCCCGCCGACCTCGCCGACTTCCAGCCGAACCTGGTCGACTCGCTGCGCGTGGCGGGCAAGCTGTATGCCGTGCCCTGGTACAACGGCGGCACGCCCGTGGGCATCTACCGCAAGTCCGTCGTCGGCAAGGCGGGCTTCGACGAGAAGGCCCCGCCCAAGTCCTACGCCGAGGCCCTCGCCCTGGCCGACAAGGTCTACGCCGAGACCAAGGTCTACGGCAGCAACGACATCCCCGGCGTCAACGCCGCCTCGGTGCTGCGCTACTACGGCATCGAACTGCTGAGCGCCGACAAGAAGAAGGCGACGTTCAACACGCCCGAGGTCGCCAAGCTGCTGGACACGTTCAAGGCGAGCTACGACAAGCACGGCATCGCGCCGGGATCGATCTCCAAGGACGTCCGGAACTACCCGCAGACCCTGGAGAACGGCCAGATCGCGATGGCGGCGAGCGCGTCCGCGGCGACGCTGGTCAACGTCGAGAAGAACGCCCCCGACGTCTACAAGGACCTGCTCGTCACCGAGCCCGTCCAGACCGGGACCGGCGGATACCTGCTGCTCGCCCAGCAGACCGTGGCCATCCCCAAGGCGTCCAAGCACCAGCGGGCGGCGGCCGAGTTCGTCAAGTTCTTCACCAACGGCGCCAACCAGCTCGCGTTCTGCAAGCTGGTGCCGATCTACCCCTCGACGATCTCCTCCACCAAGGACGCCTTCTTCTCGGACATCACCGGCGACTCCCCGATGGACGTCGCCCGCCGGGTGATCGTCAAGGGCCTGCCGAAGCTGGAGTACGTCCCGCTGGGCACGGCCAAGGACGCCGAGCTCGGAGAGTCGCTGTCCGAGGAGATCAGGGCCTTCCTCCAGGGATCCAAGAGCGCCAAGGAGGCGCTCGACGCCGCAGAGAAGCAATGGAATGACGCACTTGCCTAAGCTCAGAGTCGGGATCGTCGGCGCCGGGATCATGGGCCGCGGCCACGCCGAAGTCCTGTCCGCCCACCCGGACGCCGAGGTCACCGCCGTCGCGCGCCGTCCTCTCGACGCCGCCCCGCAGGCGGCCGTCTATCCGGGCTACCGGGAGCTGATCGACTCCGGCACCGTCGACGCCGTGTCGATCACCACCCCCGACCACCTGCACGCGGACGTGATGGTGGCGGCCGCGGAGGCAGGGCTGCACATCCTGGTCGAGAAGCCGTTCACGACCACGGTCGAGGACGCCGACCGCTCCGTGGCCGCGATCCGGCAGGCGGGCGTCACCGCGATGTGCCTGTTCAACCACCGCTGGGTGCCCGCGTACGCGCAGGCCAAGCAGCAGATGGAGCTGATCGGCGAGCCGGTCGTGGGCTACGCCCGCAAGGACGACACGATCCACGTGCCCACCGAGATGATCGGCTGGGCCGATCGGACGACCTGCGCCTGGTTCCTGTCGAGCCACGACATCGACCTGGTCACCTGGCTCTACGACGACCACGTCGTGGAGGTCTTCGCCACCGCCCGCCACGGCAAGCTGCGCGGGATGGGCATCGACACCCCCGACGCGATGCAGATCCAGGCCCGCTTCAGCCGGGGCGCCGTGGCCACGTTCGAGTCGGCCTGGATCTACCCGAACACCTTCCCGACCATGGTCGACAGCTACATCACCGTGGCCGGCGAGTCGGGCGTCATCCAGCTCGACCGGCAGAAGGAGAACATCCAGCTCGCCACCGAGAAGTCCTACTCCTACCCGCGCAACATGCTCCAGCGGGTCGTGCACGGCATCCCGGCGGGCGCCTACCGCGACGCGATCCACCACTTCGTGGACTGCGCCCGTACCGGCGCCGAGCCGCTGGTCAGCGTGGAGAGTTCGCGGCACGTGACCGCCGTGCTCGCCGCCGCGCACGAGTCCGCCCGCACCGGCCGGCCGGTGACATGTTCGTAGAGAAACCGCCGCACGTGCATCCCACGCGCATGCGGCACATCACCGACGAGGCCCTGCTGGAAACGCTCGGGACGGGCGGCGTCGCCGAGGCCAGGGCCTGGCGCCGGCGGCGGCCGGTCCCGGCGGCCCTCGGCGCGGAGGGCGCGGACGCCCTGCTCGGGATCGAGGTCGACTTCCTGGACAAGGGCCACGGCCGCTCGCTGCTGTACGGCTTCCACTACCTGCGCTGGATGTCCCCGCTGATCACGGCCTACGCCGGGACCGGGGACCCCCGCTACGCGGCCGAGTGGGACCGCCTGTTCCGCCAGTGGTACGACGACCGCGACCGGGTCGAGGGCGACTGGCCGGGGCTCGACGTGGTCTGGTACTCGCTCGGCGTCCGCGCCCGCGCCATGTACGTCACCGAGGCGCTGGCCGTCTTCGCGGACGAGCCCGCGCTGAGCGACGGGTGCTGGCTGCGGATGATGAAGACGGTCGTCGGCGGCGCCAGGTGGTCGGCCGAGGAGCACGACGAGTTCCGCCACGGCAACTGGCAGTTCGTCAACGCGTGCGAGCTGCTGCACACGGCCAGGGTGTTCGCGGACCTCCCCGAGGCGGAGCAGTGGGCCGAGGTCGCCATGGCCCGCATCCTGGAGCACCTCGAACAGGACGTGCGCGCCGACGGCGGCCACCACGAGCGCTCGCCCAGCTATCACCTCATGTGCCTGGACAACCTCGAACGGGCCGTGGCCGTCGAGCCCGCGCTCGCGCGGCACCCCCGCCGCCAGGCCATGTACCGCTGGCTGAGCGTCCTGACGACGTCCGGCGGCTGGGTGCCCCATCTGCAGGACAGCGGCCTGATCTGGCCGCAGGACGTCGGGCCGGCCGAGGGCTCGCACAACCTGGAGGCCAGCGGCTACGCCACCTTCCGCCACGGGGACTTCCACACCGTCGTCAACTACGGCCCCTATGTCGGGCACGAGCTCGAACCGCACAGCCACCACGCGGCGCTCGACTTCGTGCTGTCGGGCTGGGGCGTGCCGCTGGCCTGGGAAGGGGGCGGCCCGCCGTCCTACGACGACCCCGGCTACTACGACTGGTACCAGGCGACCAGGGCGCACAACACGCTGCTCGTCCCGGGCGAGGGCTACACCGAGGACCGCCGCGCCGCCTGTGACCTGTTCTCCGTCTCCGCGCGGGCCGACGTCTTCGCGGGGCACCACCACGGCTACAGCGCGCGGCACGACCGGGAGATCGTCTTCGTCAAGGGCGACAACCCGTACTGGATCGTCACGGACCGGATCGACGCGGAGGCGATCTGGCAGATCCACGGCCTGTCGCCGTGGGTCGAGCGCGACGGCGGGTTCGCGGGCACCCGTGGCCCGGGAATCCTGGTGGTGCCGCTGGAACCGCCCGACGAGGTGGTGTACGGGACGGGCCCGGCCCGGATCCCGGACCCCGCCACCAGGACCGCCGAGTACGGCGAGATCCACTCGCTCGGCCTGCGGCGCGCCGACGGCAGGTTCACCGTCGGCATCTTCCCCTACCGCGACCAACCCCCCTGTGTCCCCGAAGATTGGACGGTTCATGCTGATCGACGCTGACGCGATGCTCGGCCGCTATCCCCGCAGGGACGTGGGCACGGGCTCGATCACGGAGGCGCTGGACAGGATGGACCGCTTCGGCATCGCGGAGGCCGTGGTCAGCCACACCCTGTCGTGGCTGCACGACCCCGCGACGGGCAACAGGGAGCTGCTGGGCCTGGTCGCCGACCATTCCAGGCTGCGCCCCTGCTGGGTGATGCTGCCCGGCACCTGCGGCGAGACCGGCACGCCGGACGAGTTCGTGACCGGGGCGCTGGAAGGCGGGGTGTGCGCCGTCCGCGCCTACCCCGCCGACCACGGCTACGACCTCGCCGGCCGCGACTGCGCGGCCATGCTCGCCGCCGTCGCCGAGGCCGGGCTGCCGCTGCTCGTGGACGCGGCCCAGACCGGCTGGGCCGCCGTGGAGTCCGTCGCCGCCGCGCACCCGAAGCTGCGGGTCGTGGTCGGCGCGATCGGCTACCGCCAGCTCAGGCAAGCGGCCGGGGTGCTCTCCCGCACCGGCAACGTCTACCTGGGGCTGGCCAACCTGTCCTCGCACTGCGGCCTCGAATGGCTCGTCGAGCGGTACGGCGAGCGCCGTCTCGTCTTCGGCACGGGGGCGCCGCTCAGGGACCCCGCCGAGGCGGTCACCCGGCTGCTGTGGGCGGAGCTCGACGACGCGGCCGTGGCCGCCATCGGCGCCGGCACCCTGCTGGAACTGCTGCCCGTGGGGGCGATGTGAACGCGATCACCTCGGCGCTGTGGCAGCGCCGCCCGCAGACCAGCGTCCGGATCGTCGACGCGCACGCGCACTCCGGCCCCTACAGCCTGTTCTTCATCCCTGAGGCGTCCCCCGACGCGATGGTCCGGGTGATGGACAGGTGCGGCGTGGCGCACGCCGTCATCTCCAGCCACCTGGCGATCCAGCTCGACGCGGCGGCGGGGAACGCCGCGACCGCCGAGGCGGTGGAGCGCGCGCCGGACCGCTTCACCGGATACCTGACGATCAACCCCTGGCAGGACCCCGACGGCGAGCTGGCCAGGTGGAGCGCGGATCCGCGCTTCGGCGGCATCAAGCTCCACCCCGACCTGCACGACTACCCGCTCACCGGCAGGCGCTACGCCGGTGTGTGGGAGTTCGCGCAGCGTACCGGCTGCCCGGTGCTCACCCACACCTACGACGGCTCCCCCTACAACGACCTGGCCGCGGTGGACGCGGTCGCGTCGGAGCACCCCGACGTGGTGATCATCGCGGGGCACGCGGGCGCGACCCCGCTGGGCATCGAGCGGGCCATCGAGGTGGCGCACCGGCGCCCAGGGGTCATCCTGGAGGTGTGCGGGTCCTTCAACACCGGGCCCGACATCGCCAGGATGGTGCGGGAGCTCGGTGCCGGCCGGGTCGTCTACGGGTCCGACTTCCCCTTCATCGATCTTCGGATCTCGCTGGGGAGGGTAATCTTCAGTGGCCTCGCAGAGGGGGACCAGGCCGCGGTGCTCGGTGCGACGATGACCCGCTTGCTGCAGTGGAGATCCGGACTGGGGTGATCAAGATCATGGACCGGCTGCGTTCGGAGTCGCGGCCCAGGGTGACGATCGGAGTCGTGGGACCGCACGATCTCGTCGAACAGATCATGATGATCGGCGCCGGCCTGCCGGCCGCGGCCGACTGGCGGCTGCTCGGCGCGCCTCATGCCGAGGAGCACGAGACCTACGACAAGTTCTCGCGGATCGCCGACAGCATCGACGTGGTGCTGTTCACCGGGCCCCTCCAGCACGACCTGGCCAGGCAGGCGGGCGAGCTGACCGTCCCCGCCACGTTCGTGCCCATGAGCGGGGCCAGCCTGTACGCCAGCCTGCTGCGCGGGGTGCTCACCCACGGGATCGACCCGGCCAGGGTGAGCATCGACTCGCTGCCCGCCGCCGACGTGGACGAGGCGTACGGCGAGATCGGGGTGAGCACGGCCGGCGTGCACCTTTCCGAGTACGACCGGCCGGAGTCGGCGCGCGGCTTCGGCGCCTTCCACGAGGAGCTCTACCGCCAGGGCGAGACCACCGCGGCGCTCACCACGATAAGGAGCGTCGCCAACAAGCTGAGCGCCGCCGGCGTGCCCGTGCTGCGCCTGCTGCCGACCTCCCACACGTTGCGCCTCGCGCTCAACACCGCCGCCCTGCTCGGCACCGGCAGCAGGCTGGAGGACGCGCAGATCGCCATCGTGGTCGTCGAGCTCGCCGCCTCCGCCAAGCCCAGCTACTCCGGGCCGGGCAACTACTGGCAGCAGGAGCTGAAGCTGTCGCTGCACCGCTCGCTGCTCGCCGACGCGCGGCTCATGGGCGCCACCGTGGCGCCCCGCGACGAGAACGGCTACGTCGTCACCGCCACCGTGGGCGCGCTCGGCCAGGCCACGGAGGGGTTCAGGATGGCGCCGTTCATGGACCGGATCCGCTCCGACGTGGGGGTCGACGTCGAGGTCGGCGTCGGGCTCGGCAGCACGGCCCGCGACGCCGACGCCAACGCGATGGCGGCCGTCGAGAAGGCCCGCAACGCGGGGGCGACCGCCGCGTACCTGGTCGGGGGCGACGGCACCGTGCTGTCCCTGCCGGTACGCCGGCGCAAGCGGCAGGACACCGAGCCGATCGTCGCCACCAAGGCGGCCAAGCTGCTCGAACGCCTGGTGGAGGGCCTGCACGACGGCGACTCGATGGTGGTCGACGCCGAGATCGTCGCGGAGGTGCTGTCGATCTCCCCGCGCAGCGCCCGCCGGGTCCTGCAGAGCCTCGCGGAGGAGGGCCTGGCCTGGCCCATGCCTCCGGTCAAGGGCACCCAGGCGGGCCGGCCCCGCCAGCCGTACCGGCTCGTGCGGAGTTAGGCGTCGCCGAGGCGCACGCGCGGGCCGTACCTGTCCAGCAGCAGGGCGTTGTGCGCGTCGCCGCCCGGGGTGTTGGCCGACTTGAAGACGGGCGGCGGCTCGCCGGCCGCGAGGAAGCGGCCGACGACCTCGGCGACCAGGAGCTGCGCGACCAGCACGCCGGTGAGGGTCGAGACGCCGCAGGCGCTGCCGCCGCCCGGCAGCGGCAGCGTGGCGTCGCCGTACGGCGCCCCGTTGTCGATGACCACCTGGGCCAGGTCGGCCAGCCGCTCCTCGACGGCCACCGCGGCGGTGTGCGCGCGAGAGGTGATCGCGATCACGGGGTGCCCGTGCCGGACCGCGAGCCGGGCCATCTCGACGATCGCCGCGTTGCCGCCGGAGTTCGAGATGATCACGAAGACGTCGTCGGGCCGGATGTCGGCCAGCTCCCAGACGCGTGCGGCGAGGCCGGGCTCACGCTCGATCTTCGGGTCGAGGAGGTCGCGCGGCGAGGCGTCACCGTAGTAGGCGAGGTCGCGGATGCCGAGCTGGTTGACCGGCACCAGGCCGCCCGCCCGGCCGGTGAGCTCCAGCGCGACGGACCTCGAATGGCCGGTGCCGAACGCCTGGAGCACCCCGCCCGCGCGCAACGAGGCGTAGACCAGCGCGCCTGCTTGTTCGATCGCGTCGCGTTCGGCGGTGAGCAGCCGGTCCACGGCCGATCCGGCGATCAGCGCGTACGAGCTCTGGTCCATCACAGATCCTCCAGCAGGTTTCGTGCGGTCTCGGCGATGAGTTCGGCGCTGCCCGGGGCCACCTGGCTGGCCAGGACCTCGTACTCGGCACGCCGGTAGGCGGCGGCCGTCGGCAGGTATCCGGGGTAGCCGTTGACGTAGCCCAGGACCACGGTCGGCTCACCCGGCCGGTCGGCGACGCGCTCGGCGACGGCGAGGAACGGCTCGCCGGGCAGCCCGGCGAGGGAGAGCCCGCCGAGGCGGGCGACGTTCACGTCCACGCCGGTCCGTACGGGGGGTGCGGTGCGCGCCCGCAGCCCTTCGAGCCTGCTGCGGGCCAGGCGGGTGGCGACCGGGTCACCCGACGCCGCGGCCTGCTCGTACCCGGCGAGGAGGGCCGCCTCGTCGGCCGTCGTGGCGGCGGGTTCGAGCGTCAGCCGTCGCGTGGCCCAGGAGATGCCGGTGGGTCCGGCCCGCCAGAGCGGGGTGCCCGGACCCGCCAGCAGCTCGGCGCAGCGGTCCGCGACGAGCTCGCCCAGGCGTCGCAGCTCCGCCGCGTCCTGGCCGCGCCGGGTGTGGCGGGTGCTGATGTCGCCGGCCGCGCCGGTGGCGACCGCCACCCAGACGTCCTCGCCGAGCCGCCGCCGCAGGCTCGCGCGTACGGCTCCGACCAGGTCGGCGCTGACCAGGCGGTTGGCCGCGGGCAGCACGGTGGGGTGCACGGGAAGCACCGCCAGCACCCCGGCGAGGCCGCCGTCGCGCACGGCGATCAGGTCGAGCGGCACCACGGCCGGCGCCCCCGGCCTGCTCCGGTCGGCGCCGACCCCGTGCAGCTCGCCGCGGTACGCCATGCCCTCGCACGGCCGCTCCGCCTCGATCGCCCGCCGCACGGCCGTGCGGACCGCCTCGGTGAGCCGGCCGAGCCACGGCTCGGGTGTCGGCCCGCCGCCCGGTACGCAGCCGGTCTCGGGCCCCGCGTGGGTGTGGCTCGCCGCCAGCCACAGCTCGCACCCGGCCGCCTGCCTGGCCCGCGCGGCGAGGTCCTCGTTGACGCAGATGACGTCGGCGATCGCCAGCGCGAACCGTCTCCCGCCGTCCGACCAGGTCACCGCGCTGACCGACAGCGGGTCCGCCAGGCCCGTGGACGGCCCCGGCCGGTCGATGTAACCGCCCATCGGCGTGCCGTCCGGCACGGGCAGCTCGGCGGTGCCGTGTCCCACTCTCATCGTTCCGCCGTTCTGATCATCGTCTCGTAGCGGCTCGGCCCCGTGGAGGCGGCCAGCAGGGCGGCGCCCGCGAGGCTGTCGCCCGCGGGAGGCCGGAGGGTCGCTTGAGGGAGCAGCCGGGCCAGCTCCGCCTCGAAGCCGGCGCGGAGTCCGGGGTCGCGCAGCAGGCGGCCGGTCCACGCGACGGGCACCGCCGCCTCATTCGCGAGGCAGCGGGCCGCCGCCGCCACCGTGCCCGCCAGCTCGCGGGCCGCCTCCTCGGCGATGGCGCGGGCCGTGGGATCTGGGCGGCTCCGGTCTTCCGCCGGCTCCAGGACGCGGCCCGAGTCTCCCGCCGGCTCCAGGACGCGGCCCGAGTCTCCTGCCAGCTCCAGGACGTGGACGGCGAAGCGCGCGATCCGCGCCACCGCGTCGGGGGCCAGGTAGAGGCGCCCGGGCAGGCCGGCCAGGTCGCCGAACACGGCCTGGGCGCGCTCGGTGAGCGGGCCGGGCTCCGCGCGCCCGTCGAAGCCCCGGAAGGCGGCGTCGAGGCCGCGGCGGCCGATCCAGAAGCCGCTGCCCGCGTCGCCGTAGAGGTAGCCCCAGCCGTCCACCTGCCGGATGCCGTCACCCACGCCCAGGGCGATCGCTCCGGTGCCCGCGGCCAGCACCACGCCGTCGCCGCCCGCGAACGCCCCCGCGTGCGAGGTGACCACGTCGGTCGTGATCAGCACGCGGCGGGCCATGGAGAGCAGCCGGGTTGCCAGCTTGCCGGGGTCGTCCAGGATGGTGGTCAGGCCGAGGCAGACGGTGCCGAGTGGCCCCCATCCCGTCCCGATCCGCTCCAGCACGGCCTCGGCCGGGGAGCCCTCCGCGTACGACAGGCCGGGCAGCTCGCGGATCTCCCGGATCCGCCCCGACTCGGCCAGGCCGATCCGCAGGCCCGTCTGCCCGCCGTCGATCGCCAGGTCCATGCGCGTCCTCCTGGTCACGATTCGGGCCGGAGCCCGGCCCTGCGGTATTCCGTGGGGGAGCAGCCGACGTACCGCCGGAACGCGCTGCGCAGGGCCTTCGCGGTCGGGTAGCCGGTGTGCGCGGCGACCACGTCCACCGGCAGCGCCGAGGTGGCCAGCAACCGGCGGGCGTGCCGCAGCCGCAGCCCGGTCAGGTGCCGCAGGAACGTCGTCCGCCGCTCCTCCGCGAACAGGTGCGAGATGTAGTACGGGCTCGCGCTCACGGCCTCCGCCACGGTCGCCAGGCGCAGCCCGGGATCGGTGTAGTGCTCCGCCAGGTACGCCTCGGCCAGCGCGAGCACGTCACGGCGGGGCGCGGCCGGCATGAGCCGGCCCAGCGTCTCCCGCAGCCAGAAGTGCAGGTAGGAGCGTTCGTGGATGTCTCCAACCATGACGATGTCCTCGATCGGCAGCCGGGCGCAGGCCTCCACCCAGTCCGTCGACCCGTCGGCCAGCCTGCTCCGGTTGGCCACGTCCACCACGAACAGCAGCTGGCCGATGAGCCAGTTGCGCAGCGTGCGCGGGTCGACCCCGGGCTCCCTGGCGCACCTGTCGACCCACCCGGCCAGCAGGCCCGCCGCGCCGTTGCGGTCACCGGCGCGGACCCGCCTGGTCAGCTCCTGCTCGATGCGCACCGGAGGCGCCGGCGCGGCGCTCTCGTGCGCGGGAGGCGCGATCACCCGGTCGCCGCCGAGCACGAGCTTGTAGTCGTTGACCCGCCTGGCGTCCCGCTCCGCCGCGAGGTGTTCGAGGCTGGGCGCGCCCAGGCTGACCGTGGCCGTCCACGCCGTCTCGCGGACGATCCTGGCCCGCAGCTCCTCGGCCAGCTCCTCCGCGTCGGACATCAGCGCGCCCGGGTCGGCGCCCGACAACACGATCAGCCACTCCTCCGGGGGCCGGGGGTGGCAGGTCGCGTCGCGGCGGGCGCTCGCGGCGGCGCGCACCGCGTGATCGGCGCGCTGGAGCTGGCGCAGCGCCCACGGCCGGCCACGGGTCTTCTCGGAAACCATGAAGTCGTCGATGTCCACCAGGGCAGCCACGGCGTAGGTCATGCCTCTACTTTAGGCGGACCGAAATTTGACCGTATTCACCAGCGTCCCGATTCCCTCCACCGTGGCCCGCATGGTGTCGCCGTCCTTGAGCGGGGCGATCCCGGCGATGGTGCCGGTCGCGACGATGTCCCCGGGCATCAGCGTCATCCCGTCGGACAGGTCGGCGATGAGCCGGGGCAGCCCGAAGACCATCTGCCGGGTGTTGGCCCGCTGCCTGACCTCGCCGTCCACCTCCAAGGTCAGCTCCAGCTCCTGCGGATCGGGCACCTCGTCCACCGTCGCCAGGTACGGGCCCACGGGCGCGAAGGTGTCGAACCCCTTCGACTGGTCCCACGGCACGTTGCGGGCTATGTTGGCCAGCTGGAGGTCGCGGGCCGTCATGTCGTTGATCACGGTGTATCCGGCGACGGCCTCGCGCCACCGCTCGGCCGGCAGGTCCCTGGTCACCTTGCCGATGACCACGGCCAGCTCCACCTCGTGCTCCAGGTGGCGGGTGCGGGCGGGGGCGACGACCGGGTGGCCGTGGCCCACGAGCGCGGACGGCGGCTTGAAGAACAGCACCGGCTCCGGGGGCACCTCCAGGCCGCTCTCGTCCGCGTGCTCCTGGTAGTTCAGCGCGAGGCAGCAGATCTTCGTGCAGGTGGCGACGGGCGGCTCGAAGATCACCGCGCTCTCGTCCAAGGCGGGGCCGTCGTGGCCGGCCACCAGCTCGGTCAGGCGGTCGAGCCCGTACGAGTCCAGGGCCGCCACCGGGTCGGACCCGAGGTCGGCCAGGCTCACGAGCTCGCCGGGCGCGCGCCGGGCCACCAGCTCGACGGGGCCGGAAGGGGTGCGCCGAATGCGTCCAAGAAACATGTCCGTAAGCCCATCAAGGCCCTGTGACCTCCACAAGCACCGAAATTTGCGCTTAGACCCGCTTCTTGCTCTCTTTCTTGTGGCCGGGCGAGGTGCCCCCGTTTGATGGTCGGCATGACCCGCACTCTGGACGTCAGCCGCGACCTCTACACCAATGCCCAGCGCTACATCGCGGGCGGCGTCTCCAGCGACGCCCGCCGCACCGCGGGCGTGCCGCTCTACGTGGACAGGGCATCGGGAGCCAGGCTCTGGGACGTCGACGGCAACGTCTACACCGACTACGTGCTCGGCCAGGGCCCGGCGCTGCTCGGCCACTGCCCGCCCGCCGTGGTGGAGGCCGTGGCCGCGCAGGTGGCCCGCGGCATCGTCTACTCCGCCCAGCACGCGGCGGAGGCCCGCGTCGCCGAGCGGCTGTGCGCGATGGTGCCCTCCGCGGAGCGCGTCCGCTTCAACACCGTCGGCTCCGAGGCCGCGCACGCCGCCTGGCGCCTGGCACGCGGCTTCACCGGACGGCCCAAGATCCTCAAGTTCGAGGGCCACTACCACGGCTGGCTCGACCCGGTCCTCTACAGCGTCCACCCGTCCCTGGACGACGCGGGCCCGCAGGACCACCCGCGCCCCGTCCCCGGCACCGCGGGCCAGCCACCCGCCGCCGACCTGGTGATCTGCCCCTGGAACGACCTGGACGCGCTCAGCCGTCTCATGGACGAGCACGCGGGACAGATCGCCGCCGTCGTCACGGAGCCGGTGCTCTGCAACACCGGCGCCATCGAGCCGGACCCCGGCTACCTCCAGGGGGTGCGCGCGCTGTGCGACCGCCACGGCAGCCTGCTGATCTTCGACGAGATCATCACCGGTTTCCGGCTCGCCCCCGGCGGCGCCCAGGAGTACCTCGGCGTCAGCCCCGACCTGTCGGTCTTCGGCAAGGCGATGGCGGGCGGCATGCAGGTGTCCGCGCTGGCGGGGCGGGCGGCCGTGATGGACGCCATCTCCTCGGGCAAGGTCGCGCACGCCGGGACGTTCAACTCCCAGCCCGTCGGCATCGCCGCCGCCGAGGCCACCCTGCGCATCCTGGACGAGGAGCGCGAGGAGGTCTACGGCACCCTCTACGCGCGGGGGCGGCAGCTCATGGCCGGCCTGCGCGAGGCCGCGGCCAAGGTGGGCGTCCCGATGCTGGTGGACGGGCCGGGGCCGGTCTTCCAGACGTACTTCACCGACGCGCCCGCCGTACGCGACTACCGCGACTTCGCCGGGACCGACCGCGCCATGATGACCCGCCTACACGCCGCGCTGCTCGACCGCGGGGTCAACATGGTGCCGCGCGGGCTGTGGTTCCTGTCCACCGCCCACACCGAGGCCGACGTCGCCGCCACCGTCGACGTCTTCGAGGACGCGCTTCGGTCGCTTCCGCTCGGTTGAGATCACCAGCGCCACGCCGGCCAGGATGACCAGGCCGCCGACGACCACCTGGGTCGTGATCGGCTCGTCCAGCATGAGCGCGCCGAGCGCGACGGCCACCGCCGGGTTGACGTAGGCGTAGGTGGACACCAGCGAGATGGGGGCGTTGCCGAGCAGCCAGGAGAACGCGGTGAACCCGATCAGGGACCCCACCAGCACCAGGTAGGCCAGCGCCACCCACGATCTGGTGGTGACGGCCGACACGTCGAGCCGCTCGCCGACCCCGGTCCCGAGCACCAGCAGCCCGGCGCCGCCCACGACCATCTCGACCGCGCTGGTGGCCAGCGCGTTGGCGGGCATCTGGATCCTGCTCGACAGGAACGAGCCCACGGCCCAGGAAACCGAGCCGAGCAGGACCACCACGATCCCGACGCCGCTGCCGCCGTCGGCGCCGGTCAGCGACAGCGCCGCGACCCCGCCGAGCCCGACCAGCACGCCCGCGAGCGTGAGCGTCTTGGGACGGTCGCGTACGGCGAACCTGAACACGACCAGCCACAGCGGCACCGAGGCCACCAGGAGCGCCGCCAGGCCCGTGGAGATGTACTGCTCGGCCACCGCCAGCAGCCCGTTGCCGGTGGTCAGCAGCAGCACGCCCACGACGGCCGCGCCCACGAACTGCCGGCGCGACATCCTGAAGGCCGACGGCCCCGACCGGACCAGCAGGAAACCGGCGAGCAGGGCGGCGGCGGTGATGAACCGCAGGGCCCCGCTGAGCATCGGCGGGATCGACTCGATGGCGACGCCGATCCCGAGGTACGTCGAACCCCAGACCACGTAGACGACCGCCAGGGCGCCCCAGACGAGGACTGTGGGTCGACTGTCAGTGGTGTCCGTACGCATGGCTCATGACTGTACCGGGCGACCCCGACAGAACTCTCGCAGGTATCAGACATCGCACTCTGGCGGGATATTAGCGATCAGCGGCATTCACGCCACTGTCCTCCTACCTGCGGAAAGTGACACGATCCTTCGCAGTCACCCGCTACGAAGGGAACGATCCCCCGATGTCCGACAACGCCGCCGCGCTCGCCCACTTCGCCGCCCGCCTCGCCTTCGAGACCGACGTCTCGGACGTGGCCGCCGACCTGGCCGCCGGGGCTCCCGGCGTCGTGGTCGTCGACTCGCGCAGCCGGGAGAGCTGGGACCAGGGCCACATCGAGGGCGCCGTGCACCTCCCGACCGCCGAGATCGCCACGAGGGCGCCCGGCCTGGTCCCGGGTGAGGCCATGGTCGTGACGTACTGCTGGGGCCCGGGGTGCAACGGCGCCACCAGAGCGGCCCTGGAGTTCGCGAAGCTGGGCTACCGGGTCAAGGAGATGATCGGCGGCTTCGAGTACTGGGCGAGGGAGGGCTTCCCCGTGGAGACCGCCTCGGGCGTCACCCGGCGCCCCGTGGACGCCCTCACGGCGCCGGTGTCCGGCGCCGCCTGCGCCTGCTGACGGCGCACGGCCCGCAACACCGGACGAATCAGCCCGAAACCGGCCGCTTCCCTACCACGACTTCCGGCCTCCGACCTGCGGAAACGCGCCGAGCCACGTGGTGTTGGACGAAACCGCGACGCCTCGGCCAGAAACACACAGCCAGAACGCGCGCGAGGGCGGAAGATCGACGCCTGAAAGAATTGGCGCCCCCGTCCGAATCCCGTCGATCGGGGGCACTGGAGAACATACCCGGATCTACACGGGTCAACCAATGAGTTCACAAGAGTCAATGCGTGAGTTCGCAAAGATGACATCGATTGTCAATGCCATCCTGTTCCCCAGGTCATACGAAAGCCCACAACAGTCACACACGACTCCGTAATGCACACAGAGGGGCGGCGGCTCCCCGCCGGGCATCAGACCAGCCCCAGGAGCGTTTCCAGCCTCAAGAGACGCCTCAGGCCCGTACGGCGGGCAGCACGAAGTGCCCGCGGGCGCGGACCCCGCCCGTGACGCTCGGTGCCGAGAGGCGGCCCGGCACCGAAACGCTCAGTCCCGGACCCTCATCGGGGCCCGAGCTTCTCCACGATCAGCCGGTACAGCTGGCGCGGACGGCCAGGCTGCGGTGTGCGGTTCGGCGGTAGCGGCCACGCGAGTCCCTCGTCAACCAACGTGCGCAGCAACCGCCGAGCCGTACGCGGCGTCACTCCCAGCATCTTGCCCGCGCCCTCGGCGTCCACCACGGTGTCTCCGCCTTCGAGCTTGGCCGCGAGCCGGGCCAGTACTTCCACCCCCTTCGGTTTGAGTGCGTTGGACCCGGTCGGTGGCATCCGGGGGGCCGGGATGAGTGCCCGCCCCTCGCGATCCACCGCGAATCCCTGTGCCTGTTTGCCCGCCTGCGTGCGGGCCAGTGCCGCCCGGGCGTGCGACTCCGCGTCATGCGTCGTGCGACCCATGCCCACGCCGACCTCGACCGCCAGTCCCAGCTCGTCCCTGATCCTGGCCGCGAACGGCAACACCCTGAACCCGTCCGTCGCCGCCGCGATCGAGCCTCTGGTAGCGGTAACCAGATAGCTGTGATCGTCGATGGGCCAGACGGTGGCGTTGATCCGGTTCGCCTCCTGGACCAGGAGCCGATGCAGTGACAGCCGCAGCTCGTCGCGCCAGTAGCGGGGGGCCGCGCGGCGCACGGGTTCGCGCAGCGTCGGCACCTCCACCAGTACCACGGTGAGCTGTGACTCCTCCAGCCGGTGGTGTGCCCCCAGCAGCGCCGCGGTGTGCAGCGCCGTGCGGACCGCCGCCGAGGTCGGCCTGATCCTGATGACCGGAACGCCCGCGGCGTGCAGGCGTTCGGCCACCGCGGGGAGGCACGTCAGTGCCCCCGAGGTGGCCCCCTGCCTGGCCAGACGTTCGTGGTAGGCCGCGATCGTGCCGGTGGCTCCCGGCTCGTCGCGGCTGTGCACGTCCGTCGCGGGGATGCCGAGGTCGGTGTACGCCTCCTCGACATCGGCCCTGCTCACCACGTCGATGCTGACCCGCTGGGGGTCGATGCGAGTGTCGAGCGCGGCCTTGGCCAACGCCGCCACCAGTGCTGCTCCGCCGAGTTGGACGTACGTCGCCGGCATCGTCAGCACACCGGAACGCCTGGCCAGGTCATAAGGGACCGGGCTGGCGAACAAGCATGCGTCGACTCCGGGTCCGAGCCGCGTCACCTTGTCGGGCGCCTCCTGTTCGTCGCGGTATGCGGCCGCGACCAGGCGACACGGCAGCGGAGCCGCGGCATGACCCATCAGCATGACTCGCTCGACCAGGTCGTGGGGTCCGACCACGCCGATGGTGAGGTCCGGTGTCATAGCGCCCGGGCGTGACACTCGGGGAGTTTCTTCGGCCCTCTCGACCAATGTTCGTCCCATCCTGCCGTCCGTTGCAGTGCTCTCTTTTGGAACGATCGCTCGCGGGGGCCGTAATGTCACGCCCGACTTTTCCGGAAAGTCGTTCAGGTTGACCGCCCGACAAGATGTCCTAGCAGCTCAACGAGGTTTTTCTGGCGTTTTTTAGCGCTCTGAAATCTCTCGTGTAATGTCCGCACCGAGAGCGCGCATTCGGGCGGCGAGATGCGCGTGGCCGCGATCGATGAGGTATCCGGAGTCGATGTGGGTCTCCCCCTCGGCGGCGAGGCCGGCGAGCACCAGGGCGATGCCGGAGCGGAGATCGTGGGCCGTCACCTGGGTGCCGATCAGCGGCGTCCGGCCGCGCACGATGGCCCGGCTGCCCTCGACCTCGACGTTCGCGCCCATCTTGTTCAGCTCTCCGGCCAGGGCGAACCTGCCGTCGAAGATGCGCTCGTGGATGTAGCTGGTGCCGTCGGCGAGCGCGGCGACGGTCATCATCGGCGACTGCAGGTCGGTGGCGAAGCCGGGGTAGGTGTCGGTGATGATGTTGATCGGGCGCAGCGGGCCCTCGCACCGCACGTGCAGGACGGCGCCCTGCCGGGCGAACTCGACGCCCATCTGCTCCAGCTTGTAGCGGACGACGCCGAGGTCGAGGCCCGTGCCCACCAGGCTCAGCTCGCCCCCGGTGATCGCCGCGGCCATCGCGAACACGCCCGCGTCGAGCCGGTCGGGCATCACCGTGTGCTCGACGGCGTGCAGCTCCTCCACGCCCTCCACGGTGATGAACCCCGTGCCGCCGCCGCTGATCCGCGCGCCCATCTTGGTCAGCATGTCGATGACGTCGAGCACCTCGGGCTCCAGGGCCGCGTTCTCGATCACGGTCGTGCCCTTGGCCAGGGCGGCGGCCATGATGAGGTTCTCGGTGCCGGTGTGCGACGGGGTGTCGAGGTAGAGGGTCGCGCCGGTCAGGCCGGACGCCTTGACGTGGATGACGGTCTCGCCCTCGTCCACGAGCGCGCCCAGCCGCTTGTAGCCGAGGTAGTGGAAGTCGAGGTTGCGGCTGCCGAGGTTGCAGCCGCCGATCCCCTCGATGATGGCCTCGCCCAGCCGGTGGAGCAGGGCGGGGGTGAACAGCACGGAACCGCGGAAGCGCCTGGCGATCTCTGCCGGCAGAACGGCGCTGGTCAGCCTGGAGGCGTCGATGACCAGCGTGCGCTCCGACTCGTGCAGCTCGACGTACGCGCCGACCGCCTCGGCCAGCTCGACCGCGCGGCGGACGTCCTCGATGATCGGCACGTTGCGTAGAACGGTGCGGCCCTTGGCGGCGAGCAGAGCCGCACCGATCATGGGGAGCACGGCGTTCTTCGCGCCCTGGATGAACGCGGTTCCACGCAGTGCGTTGCCACCGCGCACGCGGTAACGGACCATTCGTGCGGCTCCTTGAAATCAACGGTGAGGCTCGATCGGGCCAACAGTAGTCGGTAACACCAACTGGCCCAGCCGAATCATCCGCTAAAGGAAGCCCCCGTGATGCGCTCATATGCTTCTAGGTATCGCTGCCTCGTGCGCTCCACGATGTGGTCAGGAAGCGCAGGTGGGGGGTTTCCGGAGGATTTGTCCCATCCCGATTCGGGCGATAGCAGCCAATCGCGTACAAATTGCTTGTCGAAAGAGGGCTGTGAGCGGCCCGGCTTCCACTCGTCGGCCGGCCAGAACCGCGACGAGTCGGGGGTCAGCACCTCGTCGCCCAGGGTCAGCACCCCGTCGGCGTCCCAGCCGAGCTCGATCTTGGTGTCGGCCACGATGATGCCGCGCTCCGCGGCGATCTCCGCGCCGCGCGTGTAGACGGCCAGGGTGATCCGCCGCAGCTCCTCGGCGGTCTCCTTGCCGACCTCCTGGACGACCTGCTCGTACGAGATCGGCTCGTCATGCTGCCCCATGGGCGCCTTGGTGGACGGCGTGAAGATCGGCTCGGGCAGCCGGGAGCCGTCCTCCAGCCCTTCCGGCAGCCGGACCCCGGAGACCGTGCCGTCGGCGCGGTACTCGTTGAGCCCGCCGCCGGTGAGGTAGCCCCGCGCCACGCACTCGACCTGCACCATCGTCAGCGGCTTGCACAGCACGCTGCGGGAGTCGTCGCCCTCGCCCAGGATGTGGTTGGGCACGACGTCCTTGAGCTGGTCGAACCACCACAACGACATCTGCGTGAGAATGGCCCCCTTGTCGGGGATATCGGGCTCCAGCACGTAGTCGAAGGCCGACAGGCGGTCGGAGGCGACCATCAGCAGCTTGCCGTCGTCGGTCTGATAGAGGTCGCGTACCTTGCCGGAGTGCACGTGCTTCATCGGGCGATGTCCGTCCTGTGGTGGGAGCCGCGCAGCTCGATCCGGCCGACGAGGTCATAGGCCGCCCGGCGCGCGCTCCCCTGGTCGGGCCCGTGGCCGACCACGGCGAGCACCCGCCCGCCGGCGGAGACCACCTCGTCACCCTGCCGCGCGGTCCCGGCGTGCAGGACGTACGCGTCGCCGCTCTCCTGCGGCCCCCTGATCACGTCGCCCTTGACCGGCGCCTCGGGGTAGCCCTCGGAAGCGACCACCACGGTCACGGCCGAGCCGTCCTTGAACACCGGGTCGAGCCCCAGCTCGCCCGTCGCGCACGCCATCAGCAGCCCGCCCAGCGGCGTCTCCAGCCGGTCGAGCAGCACCTCCGTCTCCGGGTCGCCGAAGCGCGCGTTGAACTCCACGACCTTCGGCCCCTTGGAGGTCAGCGCCAGCCCCACGAAGAGCACGCCCTGGAAGGGCAGCCCGCGCCGGGTCAGCTCGCCGATCGTCGGGTGCACGATCTCCCGCATGACCTGCTCGGTCAGCCCGTCGGGCGCCCACGGCAGCGGCGTGTAGGCGCCCATGCCGCCGGTGTTGGGGCCCTCGTCGCCGTCGTAGGCCCGCTTGAAGTCCTGCGCGAGCTGCAGCGGCACCGCCGTGCTGCCGTCGCACAGCGCGAACAGCGACACCTCCGGCCCGTCGAGGAACTCCTCGATCACCACGCGCTCGCACGCGCGCGCGTGCGCGAGGGCCTTGTCCCTGTCGTCGGTGACGACCACGCCCTTGCCGGCCGCGAGCCCGTCGTCCTTGACCACGTAAGGAGCCCCGAACTCGTCGAGCGCGGCGGCCGCCTCCTCCTCGGTGACGCACGTCCTGGCCCGCGCGGTCGGCACGTCGGCCGCCTTCATGACCTCCTTGGCGAAGGTCTTGGAGCCCTCGATCATGGCGGCGTCCTTCGACGGCCCGAAGCACGCGATGCCCGCGTCGCGCACGGCGTCGGACACCCCCGCGACGAGCGGCGCCTCGGGCCCCACGACCACGAGATCGACCCGCAGCCGCACGGCCAGCTCGGCCACCTGCCCGGGATCGAGCGGATCGACGGGATGAAGGGCCGCCACCTGCTCGATGCCCGGGTTGCCCGGGGCGCAGTGGAGCTCGCTGACCTGGGGATCGAGGCTGAGGGAACGGCACAGGGCGTGCTCACGCCCTCCGGAACCAATGACTAGAACGCGCACGAGGTCCATTGTCGCAGGCCCGCAGCCTGGCACAGGCTAGGGCCTCGGCCACACCAATCGCCGGAATAGGGCCATAACTTTGTGGAGTTCTACCTGAGTCGAGACGGTCCTGGCGAGTATCGTCAAAGAAGTTCACCCGGCTGTGGTAAGTTAAGGCGGCTTCGCGGCGTCCCCATGTGATTGGAGGTGGTCCGGGATGAATCCTGGTGATCCCAGCAGTACGTGCTCGCCCACGTACACCTCGTATACCCCCGACCACTCCAATCCGGCAGCCTGATCGTGCCTCCACGCATTCTGTGAGGTGAAGTTTCATCGCGCGTGGAGCGTGCCAGGTCGGGCGGAAAGGGACTGCCATGCGCTCGTCCACGCTTTTCCGTCGCATCAACCGTCACCCTCTTCAGACGCGCACCGCGCTCCAGCTCGCAGAGCCGGTGCGTGACATGTGCGTGCCCCCCGTCGACTCCATCGTCGAGTACGGCGCCTACGTCCAGGGCAAGAAGGTCGCCACCACCGGCATCGTCGAGGCGCTCAACCTCGTCCGCGAGCGCAACAAGGAGTCCGACGGCGCCAACGCGTTCGTCTGGGTGGGGCTCCACGAGCCCGACGCCCCCGAGGTCGAGTGGCTGTCCGAGGTGTTCGACCTCCACCCGCTCGCCGTCGAGGACGCCGTCAAGGCCCATCAGCGCCCCAAGGTCGAGCGGTACGGCGAGTCGCTGTTCATGGTGCTCAAGACCATCGCCTACCTCGACCACGACGAGCTGACCGCCACCAGCGAGATCATCGCCACCGGCGAGATCATGGTGTTCATCGGCCCGGACTTCGTGGTGACGGTGCGGCACGGCGATCACTGCCCGCTCAGCGCGGTCCGCGAGCGCCTCGAGGACAAGCCCAAGCTGATGAACCGCGGCCCCGCCGGCGTCCTGCACGCCATCTCCGACCACGTCGTCGACCAGTACCTCCAGGTCGCCGACCTCATGCAGCTGGAGCTGGAAGAGGTCGAGGCGACGGTGTTCGCCGACGTCAGCTCCCGCGACATCAACCGGATCTACCAGCTCAAGCGGGAGATGCTGGAGATGAAGCGGGCCATAATGCCGCTGCAGTCCCCCATGGCCGCGCTGCCGCAGCGTCGCGTCATCCCCTCGGAGATGCGCGAATACTTCCGCGACGTCGGCGACCACCTCTCCCGGGTCTGCGAGCAGGTGGAGTCCTCCAACGAGCTGTGCAGCTCGATCCTCCAGGCCGCCCTGGCCCGCTCGAACGCCCTGGCCAACGAGGACATGCGCAAGATCTCCTCCTGGGTGGCCATCCTGGCCGTGCCCACCATGATCGCCGGGATCTACGGCATGAACTTCGACTCCATGCCGGAGCTCCACTCGGCCTGGGGCTACCCCGCGGTGCTGGCCGTCATGGTCACCGCCTGCGTGTTCCTGCATCGGGGCTTCCGCAGGAACGGCTGGCTCTAGACCCCCACCGGCTTCAGCGGGCCCACGGGCTCGGGCAGCTCCATCCCCCGCTCCCGCCAGAGGTCCCGCATCCGATCGGGGTAGTCGGTGACGATCCCGGCCACCCCCAGGTCCAGCATCCGCGCCGCCAGGCCGGCCTCGTTGACGGTCCAGACCGCCACGTCGAGGCCGGCGGCCCGGGCCTGGGCCATCAGCGCCTCGTCCACCATGGCGTGCTCGGGCGAGAGCGTGGTCGCCCCGGCGGCGCGGGCGGCGGCGGGGATGTCGTCGCCCAGGTCGTCGTGCCAGTGGAGGGTGTCCAGCTCGATCAGCGCGAACCGCCGCGCGCCCGGGGCGAGCCTGGCCGCATGGGTGATGATCCGCCAGTCGAAGCTGAGCACGGCCACGTTGTCCAGCCTGCCGTGCCGGTCGAGCTCTTCGACGACCAGCTCGGTGAACATCTCGGGGTCGGCCGTCAGGTGGGGCCTGGTGGGGTCGGACTTCAGCTCGACGTGCAGCCGTACGCCCTCCGCCTCGTAGGCGTTCACCAGCCCCAGCACCGCGCCGAGCGTCGGCATCCTGGTCTCGGGCATGGCGACCTGCGTCAGCGCGAACGGGTCGTCGGGGTGGCGCGGCAGCCGCACGCCCACGTCGAGCATGCGCAGCTGCGCCAGCGTGAGGGCGTTGATCGGCTTGCCGACGTAGGGGTAGAGCGGATCGTCGGCCCTGAGCGGCCGCCGGTCGGCACTGGTCACGGCGGAGACCGTGAGGTCGTGCGTGAGCACGAGCCGCCGATCGGCGGTGAGGGCGACGTCGAGCTCGAGCGCGTGGACGCCGAGCTCCATCGTGCGGCTCATCCCCGGCAGGGTGTTCTCCGGCCAGAGGCCACGAGCTCCCCTGTGACCATGTATCTCAACGCGCACACCGGGGACCCTACCTGGCCCGGGTCACGACTCGGCGGTGCCACGCCGTGTCCTTTTTATCCTGCTACGCCCCGGTCAGTGGTAGAGGCCAGACCATAAGCTGGACATCATGACGGAGGTTCTCAAAACTGCCCATACCGCAACAGTTCGGGCCTGGGTGGACGGCTGGGTGATCTCCCGCAACGCCCCCCGACCCGTACCGGTGCCGTGGGGCCTGCGGGTGGACGTGGGCCTGCCCGGCCACGTGTCCCGCCACATCGTCGCCGCCCCGACGCCGGAGGCCCTCCACCGCCTGACCGCCACCCTCATGACGCCCGGGACCTGGCTGAAGCTGTGCGCCTCCGCCGCGGACGTCGGCCCCCTCCTGCCGGAGCGGTGGGCGGTCCAGGAACCGGAGTTCATGATGACGGCGCCCCTGACCCGCGAGACCTTCCAGGCTCCCCCCGGCTACACGCTCGCTGTCACGACCCGCGCCGGGGTCACGGCCGCCCGCCTGCTGACGGCCGCGGGCGAGGTCGCCGCCAGGGGCCAGTTCGCCCTGGCGGGCCGCACGGCCGTGGTGGACCAGGTGGAGACGGCCGGCAACCACCGCCGCCGCGGGCTCGGCAGCGTGATCATGCGTACGCTGACGAGCACGGCGGCGTCGCGGGGGGCTCATACGGGCGTCCTGGTGGCCACGGCGGAAGGCCAGGCCCTCTACGAAACCCTCGGCTGGACCCTGCACACCCCCATGACCGCCGCCGTGCTGAGGAGCCCTACTCCTTGAGGCTGCGCAGCATCGGCGGGTGAAGGAGCTCGGCGGGGCCGCGGCGGTAGAGCTTGGCCGGGCGGCCCCCGTCCCTGGTCGTCGTGGCGCCCGTCTCCACCAGGAAGCCCTCGGCCTTGGTGACCTTCCGGTGGAAGTTGCGCGGGTCGAGGAGGCGGCCCCAGACGATCTCGTACACGCGGCGCAGGTCCGCCACCGTGAACTCCGGCGGGCAGAAGGCCGCCCCCAGCGGGGTGTACTCCAGCTTGGCCCGCGCCCTCTCGATCCCGTCCTGCATGATGCGGCGGTGGTCGAAGGCCATGACCGTGAGCGAGTCGACCGGCTGCCAGCTCATGTGGGCCTTCTCCGAGGCCGGCAGGTCGGGGGCCAGGCCCAGGTAGGCGACGCTCAGGACGCGCTGGCGGGGGTCTCGGTCGGGGTAGCCGTACGTCTGGAGCTGCTCCAGGTGGACCGGCGCGCCCGGGAGACCGGCCCGTTCGGCGAGAATGCGGTGGGCGGCGGCCGGAAGGTCCTCGTCGAGCTGGATGAAGCCGCCGGACAGGGACCAGCGACGGAGGAACGGGGGGTTGTCCCGGCGCCACACCAGGGCGCTCAGGGCGTGGTTTCGCACGGTGAGCACGACCAGGTCGACGCTGACCGGGATGCTCGGGACCATGCAGGCACGCTACACGTTGTCAGTAGTCGGCAGGTAACCGTGCCTACGTGACAATCCGAACGTGCAAGGGCTCCGTGGTGGCCTGGCCCGACGGGCCCTTGACGGTGACCTGCACCCAGTCGCCGGCCGGCACCTGCGTCCAGTCGAACGGCACCCACGCCGTGACCATGCCCTCGGCCAGCCCTTCCTGCCGGGTCTCGTCCAGCCAGCCGACGGCCGGCACCGACAGGTCCTTCGTCCCGCCGGACCACGTGATCGTGACGGTGCTGTCCTTGAAGTTGTAGCCGCGTACCTCCACCCCGTCCTGGACGTCGCGGGCCTTCCTGATCGCGTCCACCGCGATCGGCCGCCGCCAGTCGGTGGTGATCTCCTTCTCGAGCGACGGCGTGCCGCACGTCATGAAGTCGCTCCACATGTAGGAGACGACCTTCTGTACGTAACGCCCGGCCATCGTCACGGCCTGGTCCAGGCGCTTCTTGTCCGTCTTGCCGCGGGTGCCCTGCGGGGCGCACGGCTCCTTGCCGGAGGGCTCGAACGCCTCGACGTTCGCCCACAGGTCCACCTGGAAGCCGGCCGCGACCATCTCCGCGCGGGCCGCCGCCATCTCCCGGTAGTAGTCCCGCGTGGAGCCGTAGTAGGCCGTCCCGTACGTCGATTCCCCCACCACCGGGCGCAGCCGCTCGTCCACCTCGTCGTCGCGCTGGTCCGGCCAGAACAGCCCCACCTTGCCGGTCCCCCGGCTGTCCTGCGGCGCGATGATGCCGACCCCGGTCTTCGCCAGCGCCTTGAACGCCTCGGCCACCTGCTTGGGCGACTGCCCGAAGGGCACCCTCCTGCGCGCGTCCATGTAGGGGCTGATCAGGATGGGCTTGCCGAGCTCCTGCTCCACGATCGTGTGCTGGTCGGCGTACACCTCCAGCGTCGGGTTCGTGGCCAGGGTGTCCGCCATCTGGACCTCGAACGGCTGGTAGACGCCACCGAGCGAGTCGCGGTTGGCGAACCGCACGCCGTAGTCCTGCAGGATGCGCCGCGTCAGCGTGGTCAGCGTGCCGAGATGCTTCTTGTACGCCCTGGTGGGCGTCTTGGGGTCGCGCGGCGCCAGCGGCAGCGCCGGGAAGATCCGCATGCCGAACTGGTCGCCCAGGTCGAGGAGCTTGGCCAGGCTGTCCTCCTCCGACCCGGCCACCAGGATCATGTCGTACGAGGTGGCCTTGCCGGAGAAGTCGCACGTGGCGTCGTCCGAGCCGTCCGGCTGGGTGAGGAGCCGGTAGTAGATCCGCTTGCCCGCCTTGACGGGGTGCTCCATCTGCGGGCAGCGGAACAGGTTGGTGCCGAACGACTCGTCCGTGCGGTAGACGTACGTGCGGCCGATCCGGTTACCGGGGTTGGCCTCGCGCAGATCCCGCTCGGCCGCGTCGTGACAGGTGAGCCCGTCCTCCTCGCACGCCTTGTAGAGCGAGTCGAGCTCCCCGTCCCTCGTCAGGATCTCGCCCGAGTCGGAGACGGTGCGGAACTGCAGGCCGTACCCGATCCGGATGATCGTGTCGCCGCCCACGCTGTGGATCTCCTCCAGCTGGCTGCGCCAGGTGCAGGGGTTCGACCTGGGGGTGATCCAGTAGCCGGTGACGGCGTACGGGGCCCGCTCTCTGGTCTCGAACGTTCCACAGGGGTCGGTGAACTTCGACACCTTCGGCGTGGGGTCGGACGGCGACGGCTTGGGCGTCGAGGACGAGGCCGTGGGCGCCGGCTCGTCGGACGGCGGCATGACGATGACCACGGCGGCGACCACTGCCAGGATCGCTGCGCCCACGACGAGTAAGAGCCAGCGCACGGTCAGGAACCTACCCCCGCTTGACCCCGGCCCAGGACTCAAGCTGGGTCACGAAGCGCTTGGCCGAGTTGGGCCAGTGGTGGTTGGCCCGGGCCGCCGCGTAGCCGCGCGCACCCTGCGCCCGCCGCTCCCGTACGTCGTCCCGCAGCGTCAGGACGGCCTGCGCCACGGCCTTGGGGTCCTCCCAGGGCACCACGACGCCGCTGTCATAGCGCTCCACCAGCTCGACGGCACGCGGCGACGGGGTCGTGATGACGGGGATGCCGTGCGCCATGTACTCCACGATCTTCGTGGGCATCGAGTGGCGGTAGTTCGGCTCGTCGTGCAGCAGCGACAGCCCCGCCAGCGCCCCGTCGAGCCGCTTGAGCGCCTCGTCGTTGGGCATGAAGTCGCGCCACTCCAGCAGGCCCTCGGTGACGGCCTGGTTGAGCATCGGACGGCTCTGCGGGTCGGCGTACCCGATCAGCTCCACGGCCACCCGGTACGGCTGCAGCAGCTTCGCCACCTCGACGGCCTCGAACACGCCCCTGGCCCTGGACAGCCAGCCGAGGTAGACCACCCGGTCGTCGCCGGGAGGCGTCACGGAGTCGGGCACCCAGGTCTCGTTCGGGACGATCAGGTGGGCGTGCTTGAACCTGCCCGCGTACGCCGTCTCGGCCAGCAGCAGGTGCATGTGGCGCTCGGCGGTGCCTTCCAGCATGCGGGCGAAGAACCGCACGGGAGGCCGCAGCGGCGCCGGCAGCCACGGCTTGAGCGAGAGCGTGGCGGGGGTGTCCTCGTGCACGTCCCACACCACGGGCGGCCGGTTGCGCACGCCCCAGATGGCGAACAGCAGCTCGGGGTCGTGGATGAGGACGAGATCGACCTTGTCGCGCATGCGTTTGAACAGCCGCCGGGCGGCCCACACGGCCGACATCCGCTTGCGTTGGGCGGCACGGGGGAGGTCGACGCCGGTCACCCAGGGTCGCGGGACGACCCCGTGGGCGGTGAACGAGGCGGCGTACGTGACCTCATGACCGGCATCCACAAGGGCACGAATCTGCCTGTGCAGAATTCGAGCATCCTCGGGGTTATGCACCACCGTCATGACGAGCACGTGCACTGCGCGCAGCCCTCCGTCGCTACAGCCGCTCGACGCGTTCACCCTCGGTGAGCACACCGCGGGTGTCGAGCACGAGCCGGGCGTTCTCCTCGACCATGTCGAGGTCGAAAGCGGCGTGCTGCTGCAGCAGCAGCGTCACGTCCGCGTCGATCACGGCCTTGGCCAGATCCTCCTCACGCGGCACCGGGGTGCCGTCAACCGCCCACTCCTTGACATAGGGGTCCGCGAACGAGAGCTCGGCGCCCAGCTCCAGCAGCGCACGCGCCACCGGGAGGGCCGGAGTTTCGCGTTCGTCGGCGATGTCCGGTTTGTAGGTGACGCCGAGCATAACGACCCGGGCGCCGTTCACGGCCTTCTTATGCCGGTTCAGCAGTCGCTGGACGCGGGCCACCACGTACGACGGCATCCGCTCGTTGATCTCCTGCGCCAGCTCCACGAACCTGAACGGGTAGCCGAGCTTGCGCACGGTGTACGACAGGTACGACGGGTCGACGGGGATGCAGTGCCCACCGACGCCCGGACCGGGCAGGAACTTCTGGAACCCGAACGGCTTGGTCGCCGCAGCCTCGATCGACTCCCACAGGTTGATGCCGAGCTCGTCGCAGAAGATCGCCATCTCGTTGACGAGGGCGATGTTGACGTGCCGGTAGGTGTTCTCCAGCAGCTTGGCCATCTCGGCCTCGCGGGTGCCGCTGACCGGCACCACCTGCTCGATGAACTGCCCGTAGAACGCCGTGGCGCGGTCGCGGCAGGGCGGCGTGTAGCCGCCCACGACCTTGGGGGTGTTCCGCAGGCCGAACTTGGGGTTGCCGGGGTCGATGCGCTCGGGCGAGAAGGCGAGGTGGAAATCCTCGCCCGCGACGAGCCCCGAGCTCTCCAGCAGCGGCCTGGCCACCTCGTCGGTGGTGCCCGGCCAGGTGGTGGACTCGAGCACGACGAGCGTGCCCTTGCTCAGGTTGCGGCCGACGGCCTTGGTGGCGCCCTCCACGGCGGACAGGTCCGGTCGGTGGTCCTCGTCCAGCGGGGTGGGCACGCAGATCACGATCGTGTTGCTTCTGGCCAGCACGGTCTCGTCGAGCGTGGCGCTGAACCCGTTGGCCAGCATGTGCTCGAGATCGGCGTCGGCCAGGTCATCGATGTACGACTGCCCGGCGTTGAGCGCGTCGACCTTGGCGGGGTCGACGTCGAGGCCGACGACCCGCAGGCCGGCGGCGACCGCCTCCTTGGCCAGCGGCATGCCGACATAGCCCAGGCCGATGACAGCCAAGTCGATTTCTGTCACAGCAGCGCCTTAGAGAGCCGGAAACAACACTTCATGGTCGCAAAGGTTATCTCAAGTCCACCTAGCTCACGCCTAATGCGACCGAACACGTCAGAAGTGACAGCCAACGCGAAGGTCAACATTAGGCAAGCGACCGGTATAGGGCTTGATAAGTCTCGGCAACGCGGCTCCAAGTCCGCTTCGCCGCCACTTCCGCCCGTCCCGCCTCACCCATCTCAGCGCGCCGGGCCGGGTCCTCCCGGAGCCCCGCGATGGCCTTGGCGAGCGCGGCCGGGTCGCCCGGAGGGACGAGCATCCCGGCGCCGTCCGAGCCTACGAGCTCGGACAGAGCAGGCAGATCGCTGAGTACGACGGGCTTTCC
Organism: Nonomuraea sp. NPDC004186; assembly: GCF_053603495.1. Classification (NCBI taxonomy): domain Bacteria; kingdom Bacillati; phylum Actinomycetota; class Actinomycetes; order Streptosporangiales; family Streptosporangiaceae; genus Nonomuraea; species Nonomuraea sp. NPDC004186. The sequence goes on from NZ_JBSGFQ010000020.1 coordinate 107,464, forward strand.
GAGCGCCATCGCCTCGACGGGTTTCAATGGCGTAACAAGTCGGCATACCCGCAGGTCCTCTCGCGGGCAGGCGAAGATGTCGATGGCGTCCTGCGCCTGCAACGCCTCGTCGGGGCCGACCCGGCCCGGCAGGATGGCGTCGCCGAGGCCCAGCTCGTCGACCAGCGCCAGGAGGTTCTCGCGCTCGGTGCCGTCGCCCACGATGAGGACCTTTACGGGGGTGCCGTCGTCACGCAGCAGCGCGGCGGCCCGCAGCAGGGTGGCGAAGCCCTCGTAGGCCACGATGCTGGACACCGAGCCGACGACGATCTCACCGGGGGCGATGCCGTACGCGTTCCTGAACGAGGCGCCGTCGTAGTGGGCGGTCAGCAGCGAGTCGTCCACGGCGTTGGGCGCCAGGTGGATCTTCTCCCGCGGCACGCCACGCTCGACGATCTCCGTGGCCATGGTCTCGGCCAGCGTGACCACGGCGTCGGCCTCGCGCATGAGGAACGCCTCGCGCTCGCGCTGGAGCACCTGCCGCTCGCTGCCCACCCGGATCGGATCGCGCGAGGCCCAGGTCTCCTCCAGGAAGCCGCGTACCTCGTAGACGAACGGCGTGCCCGTCCTGTCGCGCACCGCGTGGGCCATGGAGCCGTTGCGGTGGTCGGTGGCGGCGTGCAGGACCTGCGGCTTGAGCTCGGTGACGAGCTTGGTGACCGCGTCGGCGCCCCTGATGATGCGCCCGCGCGTCTCGAACGGCATCTCGCCGTGGCCGTCGGGCAGCAGCCGGTAGTAGGGGATGCCGTCGATCTCCTCGAACGGCGCCGCGTCCGCGTGCCCCTGCAGCATCGGCCAGCCCCAGCTGGTGACCACGTGCGGGTCGAGCCCGGCGGCTTTCTGCGAGGTGACAATGCGGTGCGTGCGCACCGTGTACCCGGCCTGCGTGTACGGCAACGCGTTCGTGACCATGTGCAGCACCCGGCCCGCGACGCGGTCGGTGATGGCCACCTTCGGCCCGGGCGGGATCGGGTCAGGGCTGATCGCGGCCAGCTCGCCCCGGTAGTAGGCGGCCCTGCGCTTGACGAACGGGTACTTGGTGTGGGCTTCGAGCACCTCGGCGGCCTCGGTCACCCTGCCGGCGTCCCACAGCTCTTTGGCCTCGTTCCACGGCCCCTTGACCACGCGCATGCCGAACTTGCGCACGATGCGCCGGGCGCGCCGGGCGACGGGCCAGGCGACGCTGCCCACGACGGGACGCAGCCGGGGCGGGAGCGCGTCGGCGGCGGCCTGGGCCACCCGGACGGGGTCGGATTTGACCTTCGTCACGACGACACGGGAAACGATGATCGGGTGCTGAACGAAACCTTTGAGAAGTCCACCGACGCCGGCTCGGGCGGACTTCGCGGAAACCTTGGAGGAGTCTTGACGACTGGCGTCGGATGCCACGCGGTGACCGTACCATAGGCAACGTTTTTCCCCTTCCGCTATGAAAGGCGAGGTCAATGAGGGAGAACCCCCTGGTCCTGCACGTATTGGGCGCTCGCCCCAATTTCGTGAAAGCGGCCCCGGTGGTGCGGGCACTCGGTGAACTCGGCGTGCGGCAGGGCATCATCCACACTGGTCAGCACTATGACGCGCTGATGTCGGACGTCTTCTTCGCCGACCTCGGCCTCCCCGAGCCCGTCGCGAACCTGGGGGTCGGCTCGGGCAGCCACGCCAAGCAGACCGCGGCGCTCCTCGTCGGCCTGGAGGAGGTCGTCCAGGAGCAGGACCCCGACCTGGTCGTCGTCTACGGCGACGTGAACTCGACGCTGGCCGCGATCCTCGTCTGCTCCAAGCTGGGCATCAGGACCGCGCATGTGGAGGCGGGGCTGCGCTCGTTCGACCGGGGCATGCCGGAGGAGGTCAACCGGGTCGTCACCGACGCGCTGGCCGATGTGCTCTTCGCCACCTCCCCCGAGGCCCTGGCCTACCTGGCGAACGAGGGCGTGCCCGCGTCCAAGGTGCACCTGGTGGGCAACCCCATGATCGACAGCCTGTACTCGGCGCTGCCGTCGCTGGACCCGGCGCCCGTCGTGGAGCGGCTGGCCATACCGGCTCGTTATGCCGTGGCGACCCTGCACCGGCCCGCGAACGTGGACACCCCCGAGGCCGCCAAGGAGCTGGTGGACGCGGTGCTGCAGGTCTCGCGGCAGATCCCGATCGTGGTGCCGATCCACCCGCGCGGCAAGGCGCGGCTGGCCGAGGCGGGCCTGGTGGACGGGGAGTCGGTCAAGGTCGTCGACCCGCTGGGCTATGTGGACTTTCTCTCACTCGTACGCGGCGCCGCGCTGGTGGTCACGGACTCCGGCGGCGTCCAGGAGGAGACGACCGTGCTGGGCGTCCCCTGCCTGACCGTGCGGCCCAACACCGAGCGGCCGATCACGATCACGCACGGCACGAACCGCCTGGTCACGCCGACCGTCCTGCCGGCCGCCGCGGAGAAGGCGCTGGCCGACGGCGCCGCCACGCCGGCCGGCGAGCTGCCGGTGCTCTGGGACGGCCAGGCCGGGATGCGGATCGCGCGGGTGATCTCCGCCTGGCTGAAGGGCGACAACCTCGCTCCCGCCTCTCAGGCCAAACGCCCCGTTTAGCTGCCATATCCGCCGTAACATGACGTACCTCCGCTAAGCGATAGGCGTATCACCATGGCCGAAACCCCTGAAGAGCCCACGTACCAGCGGCTCGGGCCCGTCAACTGGCTGCCCGAGGAGCGCAAGCTCGTCGAGCGATTCGAGGCCGAGGTCAGGGAGCTGCGGCGGCGGCTGGAGATCGCCGAGGCCAAGGCCGCGTACGCGAGCTGGAAGCTGGAGGCCACGCAGGCGAAGCGGACGTACAAGCTGGGCGAGGCCCTGGGCTCGAAGAGCCCGGGGAAGATCGTCGAGGCGGTCCGGTCGAAGGAGAAGGCGCCGAAGCCGCCCGTACCGGTCTCCGAGGCGACCGAGCTCGCCAACCACCGACCGCCGCTCGTCGAGGTGCCGGCGGTGAAGTGGCCGAAGGGGCCGGTCAACCGGCCGGACCTGAAGGTCGCGGTGATCCTGGACGACTTCTCCCGGATGGCCTTCAAGTACGAGTGGGACCAGATCGAGTTCGGGCTCAAGGACTGGCCGGAGATCTTCGCCGAGAAGCGTCCCGACCTGCTGTTCTGCGAGTCGGCCTGGCACGGCAACCAGGGCCGCTGGCGCTACCAGATGACCGGCACCAACGCGCCCAAGGAGCCGCTGCGCGAGCTGGTGGCCTGGTGCAAGCGGGAGGGCATCCCGACGGTCTTCTGGAACAAGGAGGACCCGCCGAACTTCGACTTCTTCATCGACACGGCCAAGCTGTTCGACTACGTGTTCACCTGTGACGGTGACATGGTGCCGAAATATCGGGAAATTTTGGGACACGATCGGGTTGATGTGCTGCAGTTCGCGGCCCAGCCCCGCGTGCACAACCCGATCCAGCAGCGGCAGGGGCGCCTGCACGACGTGGTCTTCGCCGGGATGTACTTCCGCGACAAGCACCCCGAGCGCCGCGAGCAGATGGAGACCGTCATCGACCCGGTCAGGGAGCTGGGTCTGCACATCTTCGCGCGCAACGGCGAGGTGGACGAGAAGTACGCCTGGCCGGAGAAGTACCGGCCGCACATCGTGGGCGAGCTCCCCTACGACCAGATGCTGGCCGCGTACCGGATGTACAAGGTCTTCCTCAACGTCAACTCGGTGCTGGACTCGCCGACCATGTGCGCCCGGCGGGTCTTCGAGCTGTCCGCCTGCGCCACGCCTGTCGTGTCGGGGTGGTCACGTGCCGTCGAGGAGACCTTCGGCGACCTCGTCCCCATCGCGCGCGAGCCGGTCGAGTCGTACAACCAGGTCCTGCACCTGATCAACAGCCCCGAGCTGCGGGCCAGGATGGGGCACCTGGCGATGCGCGAGGTCTTCGACAAGCACCTGTTCTCGCACCGCGTGGACCAGATCCTCCAGGACCTCGGGCACCAGGTGCAGCCCAGGTCGCGCTCGATCTCGGTCGTGCTGCCCACCAACCGCGCCTCCCAGATCGAACACGCCATCTCCTCCGTGGCCCGCCAGATCCACCGGCCGCTCCAGCTCGTCATGGTGCTGCACGGGCTGGACATCGACCCGGTCGTGGTCGCCGACAAGGCCCGCATGGCGGGCATCACGGACGTCGTCGTCCTGCCCGCCGACGCGTCCCTGTCGCTCGGCGCCTGCATGAACCTGGGCATCTCGGCCGCCGAGGGCGACCTGATCGCCAAGATGGACGACGACAACCTGTACGGGGAGCACTACCTGTCGGACCTGGTGCGCGCGTTCGACTACTCCGACGCCGAACTGGTCGGCAAGGGGGCGCACTACGCGTACTTCGAGGGCAGCAACACGACCATGCTCCGCCTGCCGGGGCTGGAGCACCGCTACTCCTTCCTGGTCCAGGGCGGCACGTTCCTCGGCAAGGCGGACATGTTCCGCTCGTACGGCTTCGCGGACATCACCCGTGGTGAGGACACCCACCTGGTGCGGCGGCTGAAGGAGGACTCCGTCAAGATCTACTCGGCGGACCGCTTCAACTTCGTCTACTGGCGCAGCGCGGACGCGTCGATGCACACCTGGCAGGCGGACCACATCAAGCTGACCCGCAACGCCCAGTTCTCCTTCGTCGGCCGCCCGGACGACCACGTCCTCATCTAGGCCGGCGTCCCTTTGAGGAGAGCGCCGCGGAGAGGAGGTCCGCGGCACGCGCCCCCTGCGGACGGTGGCCGGCCCCGTTGGCCCGGCGCCCCTCCGCGACGCCCGCTCCCGACGCGCATCGGCGGGCGTTCCCTTTGGGAGCGTCGGGCAGGTGGTGCGGGCGGCGCCGCCCTCCGTCCTCGAAGGACCCCGGCCGAAGTGCGGCGGGTCAGTGGGTGATCTGGGCCAGGTTCTGGTCGGCGAGGCGGGCGAGCTCGTAGAGCCCCTGCGGCTTCACCCGCTGCCCCACCACCAGCATGCTCATGATCAGCGTCCCCCGCCGGATCATGACCGACCCGATCTGCGCGTTCTTCTGGCCCCCCGCCGCCGTCGTGAGGTAGGCCCGCGACTCGTCGCCCTTGGCCGGCATCGCCAGCATGCGCGTCTTGTAGGTCACCTGCGTGCCGCTCACGTCCGCGGTGTACGAGTTGCACTCCTTGGGCAGCGGCGCCGGGAAGGCCTTCCCGGGCAGCGCCACCACGGCCTGCGTGATCGAGCCGCGGTCGGCGGCGAAGGCGATCACCGCCGCCGGCGCCTGGGCGACGTCGGGAGTGTCGGCGTCGAGCTGGGCCGCGCCCGCGCACTCCGGCCGCTGCAGCTTGGCTGCGCGGACGGCCGCGAGGCCCTGCTGGGTGGACTTGAGCGAGCCGAACGCGCCCAGCTCGGGCCCGTACGCGACGTGCATGCCCTTGGGCACCGGCAGCAGGGCGGCGCGCAGCCGGGCCGTCTCGGCGGACGCCTGCGGCGCGGACGACGCGGCGGCCGCCGGCGCCGCCGACGGGGCGTTGTCGGCGGAACATCCGGCAATAGCCAGCAAACTCAGGAATATACCGGAAATGGGCTTCAGCATTCGTCCTCCAATTCGCTCCAGCGGTATTGTCAAAACGCTAGAGGAATGGAAGGCCGGACAGCCGAGTAACGTCGCTATTCGCGGGATTCAGTGGTTTTACGAACGATTTCCGGTTCGTTGCCGTTTGGCGATCCGCCGTTGAGCAGGGCTCTGGCCAGGCCCAATCCGGCACCCCCGAGCGTGAGCGCCTTGGCGAGCATTTCCTCGACGCCCTGCGCGCCGTTCAGGACCACCATGTGTTCGACGTTTCCGAACGCCTTCGAGCCGGCCTCGACGATTTCCGGCCAGCGTTCGGCGAGTTGCTGCGCGACGACCGCCTCCTGGTTGCTCGCCAGCGCCTCCGCGCGGGCCTTGATGGCCTCCGCCTGCGCCAGACCCTTGGCCCGCGCGGCCTCGGCCTCGGCGATGCCGCGCAGCCTGGTCGCCTCCGACTCCGCCTCGCCGCGCAGCCTGATGCCCTCGGCCTCGGCCTGCGCCTCGGCGACCGCCGCGCGCCGCGCCGCCTCCGCGAGCGTGACCTGCTCGTACGCCCTGGCGTCCGCGGGCCTGCGCACCTCGCCTTCCAGCCGCTTCTCGGCGAGCAGGGCCTCGCGTTCGGCGGCGGTCGTCTGCTGGACCACGACCTCCTGGCGGGCGGTGGCCTCGGCCAGCGGGCCCGCCTGCTTGGCCGCGGCCGACGCCCGGTCGATCTCGGCCTGGTACCCGGCCTGCTGGATGCGGGCCTCGCGGACCGCGGCGGCCTTCTTGATGGCGGCCTCCTGCTCGGCGGCGTTGGCCTCCTGGTCGCGGTGGGCCTCGGCGATCCTGGCCAGCGAGGCCACGGCGGCCGCGTGCGGGCGGCCGAGGTTGGAGATGTAGCCGGTGGCGTCGTCGATCTCCTGGATCTGCAGGGAGTCCACGTTCAGGCCGAGCTTGCTCATCTCGTCGGCCGACGACGTGCGGATCTCGTTGGTGAGCGCGTCCCGGTTGACGATCAGGTCCTCGACCGTGAGGTTGCCGATGATCGAGCGCAGGTGGCCCGAGAAGAGCTGGTGCGTCTTCTCGTCCACGGTCTTCTGCTGGTCGAGGAAGCGGCGGGCGGCGTTGGCGATGGAGACGAAGTCGTCGCCCACCTTGTAGATCACCACGCCGCGCACGTGCACCGGGATGCCCTGCTTGGTGACGCACTTGACTTCGAGCTGGGAGACGCGGCTGTCGAGCGACATGCGGCGCGCGGTCTGGAACCCCGGGACGACCAGCGCGCCCTTGCCCGTGACGATCTTGAAGCCGAGCGTCTCCCGGCCGCGGGCGCCCAGGCCCGAGATGAGGATCGCCTCGTTCGGCTCCGCGACCCGCCAGACCAGCTTGAACGCCACGACGCAGATGAACGCGATGAGGGCGATGATGCCTGCGAGCATTAAGTCCATGACCTGCTCCCGGGAGGACGTCGTCGTATAAGTTGCCGACCAGACTTCCCGGCTCGCCCCAATTGGAAGGTACGCCCGATCAAGGCGCTTTACTAGATATTTCCGGCTCCGTCCCATTGGGAGTCCCATTGGGAGCGGCGCCGTTAAGTAGGGCCCTGGCCAGGCCGATTCCGGCGCCGCCGAGCGTGAGGGCCTTGGCCAGCAGTTCCTCGACGCCCTGGGCGCCGTTCAGCACCACCATGTGGTCCACGTTCCCGAACGCCTTCGCGCCCGCCTCCACGACCTCCGGCCAGCGCTCGGCGAGCTGCTGGGCGATGACCGCCTCCTGGTTCTCCTTCAGCGCCTCGGCACGGGCCCTGATCGCCTGCGCCTCCGCCAGGCCCTTGGCCTCCGATGCCTCGGCCTCGGCCAGACCCAGCGCCTTGGCGGCCTCGGCCTGCGCCAGACCGCGGGCCCGGGCTGCCTGGGCCTCGGCCTCACCGGCGATCTTCGTGGCGGCGCCGGAGGCCTCGCCGCGCAGCCGTACGGACTCGGCGTCCGCCGCGGCGGCCAGCTTGACCTGGGAGGCCTGCGCGGCGGCGCGCAGCTCGGTCTCCCTGGCCTCGGCCTCCGCCTGCGCGATGCGGGCGTCGCGCTCGGCCTGGGAGAGCGTGACGGTCTCGTACGCCTTGGCGTCGGCGGGCTTGCGCACCTGCGACTGCAGCCGCTGCTCGGCGAGCTTGGCCTCCAGCTCGGCGGCCCTCGTCTCCTGGACCACCACCTCCTGGCGGGCGGTCGCCTCCGACAGCGGGCCGGCCTGGCGGGCGGTGGCCTGGGCCTGGTCGATCTCGGCCTGGTAGGAGGCCTCCTTGATGCGGGAGTCGCGGCGGGCGGCGGCCATGTTGGCGGCGGCGATCTGCTCGGCCTCGGTGGCCTCCTGGTCGCGCTGGGCCTGGGCGATGCGGGCGGTGGAGGCGACCTTGGCGGCGTGCGGCTTGCCGAGGTTGACGATGTAGCCGGTCTCGTCGTCGATCTCCTGGATCTGCAGGGAGTCGACGATCAGGCCCAGCTTGCTCATCTCGTCGGCGGCCGAGGCCCTGGTCTCGCTGGTCAGGCGCTCGCGGTTGAGTATGAGGTCCTCGATGGTGAGGTTGCCGATGATCGAGCGCAGGTGGCCGGTGAACAGCTCGTGGATGGCGCTCGTCATGAAGTCCTGCTGGTCGAGGAAGCGGCGGGCGGCGTTGGCGATGGAGGACAGGTCGTCGCCGACCTTGTAGATGACCACGCCGCGGATGTGCACGGGGATGCCCTGCTGGGTGACGCAGGAGACCTGGAGGTTGGCGGCCCTGGTGTCCAGCCGCAGCCGCCTGGCCGCCTGGAACCCGGGCAGCACCGCCGCACCCTTGCCTGTGATGATCTTGAAGCCCAGGCTGTCCACGCCCTCGCCGCGACGGCGGGCGCCCAGCCCGGAGATGATCAGGGCCTCGTTGGGTTCCGCGACCCGCCACACGGCCTTGAACAGCAGGATGATGATGACTGCGGCGGCGACGATGCCGCCGGCGGCGATGTAGAACTCGGGGGACATCGGAGCGGCCTCCCTTAGACGAGCGCCCTGACCACGTAGACGGTCCGCGGGGGGAAGTACTCGACCACGACCACGATGGATCCGGTCAGGAACTCCTCGTCGGGCACGCTGGGATGTGCGTAGAACGCCTCCACGCCGCCCCTGACCGGGATCATGACCTCGCCGACGAGCCCTGGGCCGATCTTTCCCGTGACCCTGCCCTGCTTGCCGACCACCTGACTCCCCCCGCTCGCGATATTCCGGACGCTACTCCAAACGAGCATGCGCGGTAATAGGCCGCACGAAAGATTCCGGCGGGCCCGGATACTCGGACATTCGGGACGATCGACCCCTGAGACGACGATTGACGCCTGAGGAACGGGGTATGCGCGGTTCGACGGTTTGGGCTCGGCCTGGCGGCGCCGTCACGGCAGCCCTCCGCGCTGTGGAGGTGAAGGCGCTGTGAAGCTGTGGCCGCGGGTCTTCCTGATCGGGTTCGTCTTGTGGCTGGCCAGCGTCGCGGTCACCGCCTGGACGGCCAACTCCAACCTCGTGCCGACCGTGGTGCTGTTCGGCAGCTTCCTGGTGCCCGTGACGTTCGTGGTCTGGGCGTACGCCCGCGACCGCTCGCCGCAGGTGACGGTCGAGCTGCTGTTCGTGGCCTTCGTGGTGGGCGGCGTGCTGGGCGTGCTCGGCGCCTCCCTCCTCGAGAGCCTGCTGATCCGCCCGTCGATCGTCATGTACATCCTCGTCGGCCTCATCGAGGAGGGCGTGAAGCTCGGCGCGCTGATGTTCGTCACCAGGAGGATGGCCCGGCGTTCCGCCCGGGACGGCATCGTGCTCGGCGCCACCGTCGGCTTCGGCTTCGCCGCGTTCGAGAGCGCCGGGTACGCCTTCAACGCCCTCTTCACCGCCGACGGCCTGTCGCTGTCCCAGCTCGTCGAGACCGAGGTGCTGCGCGGCATCCTGTCGCCCGTCGGGCACGGCCTGTGGACGGCCATCGCGGGCGGCGTGCTGTTCGCGGCGCGCGGCCGGATCACCGGCTCCGTCGTCCTGGCCTACCTCGGTGTCTCGCTGCTGCACGCCCTCTGGGACTCCATGACCGCCATCGCGATCGCGATCACGCTCGTGCTGACCGGCCAGCCGTGGCAGTGGGAGCTCCTGCGTATCGGCCGGGTCCCGAACGTGACCGCGTGGCAGGTGCACGTGTACACCATGGTCAACTGGGCCGGGCTCATCGCGATCTCCCTGGTAGCGCTGCTGTGGCTGCGGACGATCGCCGCCAGGGCACGTCGCGATCGCGAGATCTTGTCCCAATAATCACGGTAATGAACGTGTTCCTCCCACTGCGCCGGAACCATAAACGGTGCTAGTCTCCTATGCGATCTTCCGGAGGTGTATTTACACAAGGTGTGGAAATGCCCCCGACTCGAGGTTGGGACATGGGCTCGCGAAACCGGTCAATTCGGTTCAAGATCTTCTTATTGTTGCTGCTACCCCTTCTGTCTCTGAGCGCGCTCTGGGGTTTCGTCCTCAACCTCACCATGGGCGACGCCCAGTCACTGCTCCGCGCGAACACGCTCTATCGGACTATCGGCGTCACCTCCACGGACCTGGGACTACAGCTGCAGGCCGAGCGGGTGCGCTCCGCCGAGACGCTCACTACGCGTAAGCTCACCTCGGTGCTCAGCGCCCAGCGCGCCCGCACCGACCGGTCGGTCACCGACTTCAAGCTGGCCGTCATGGAGGCCGGCGGCTCGGTCGGCGACGACCTGCGACTGCCGCTCGGCACCCTCGAATCCGCCCTCGGCCGCCTCGCGGCGATCAGGGCCGACATCGACGGCGGCCTCGGCTCCCGGCTGGCCGGGCTGAACGAGTACAACCGCATCCTCGACGGGATCTTCACCCTCTACGACCACCTGGTCTCCGTCTCCGACCTGACGATCTTCCAGCAGGCGTCCTCGCTGCAGGCCATGGGCATGGCCAGGGAGTACATCGCCAGGGAGCACGCGCTCATCATCGGGGCGCTGGCCGACCGCCGGCTCACCGCGCCCGAGGTCTCCGCCTTCACCGAGTACGCGGCCTCCAGGAAGTTCCTCCACGCGCGCGGCCTGGCCGGGCTCGACGTGACGCTGCGCCGGCCGTACGAGCAGGTCTTCGCCACCGAGCCGTTCCAGACCTTCGCCACCACTGAGGCGCGGATCATCAAGACCGGCAGCCCGCCCCCCACCGCCGAGGCGTGGACCGAGGCCGTCGACAAGCTCACCTCGCGGCTCGACCAGCTCGGCTCCTCCTCCGCCGGCGTGCTGGCCACGCGCACGTCCGAGGCCGCGACCTCCACCATCGTCAAGATCTCCGTCGCCGGCGGCGTGGGCTTGATCGCCGTGCTCGCGTCGATCATCATCTCTGTACGCTTCGGTCGCCGCCTGGCCGGCGAGCTGGCCGGGCTGCGTACCGCCGCGATCGAGCTGTCGCAGAGCCGGCTGCCCGACATCGTCGAGCGGCTGCGCAGGGGCGAGGACGTCGACGTGCGGAAGGAGGCCAAGGCGATCAAGGTGCACGGTTCCGCCGAGATCAGCGACGTCGCCAGTGCCTTCGGCTCCGTGCAGCGCACCGCCGTGACGGCGGCGGTCGGCCAGGCCGCGATGCGGCGCGGGGTCGGCCAGGTCTTCCTCAACCTCGCCCGGCGCAAGCAGGGCCTGCTGCACCGGCAGCTGTCGCTGCTGGACGCCATGCAGCGCCGTACGCACGACCCCGACCGGCTCGAGGAGCTCTTCCGCCTCGACCACCTGACCACCCGCATGCGCCGGCACGCGGAGAGCCTGATGATCCTCTCCGGGTCCGCGCCGGGACGGGCCTGGCGCAAGCCGGTGCCCGTGATCGACATCGTCCGCGCGGCCATCGCCGAGATCGAGGACTACACCAGGGTCACCGTCGAGGGCATGCCGGTCGCCGCGGTCGACGGCACCGCCGCCGCCGACCTCACCCACCTGGTGGCCGAGCTGGTCGAGAACGCCACCATCTACTCGCCGCCGGACACCACGGTCCAGGTGCGCGGCGACCTGGTGAGCAACGGATACGTCATCGAGGTGGAGGACCGCGGGCTCGGGCTGTCGGTCGCCGAGTATTCGGCGTTCAACACGCGGATGGCCGCGCCGCCGGAGTTCGACCTGGCCGACAGCGACAGGCTGGGCCTGTTCGTGGTGGCCAAGCTGGCGCAACAGTACGGGATCAAGGTGCTGCTGCGGCGGTCGCCCTTCGGCGGGACGACGGCCATCGTGCTCGTGCCGCGTTCGATGGTGACCGAGCAGGCGGCGCTGGAGGCGGGCGACATCGACGGCAAGGCCGATCTGCCGAGCCGTACGCGGAAGAAGGCGCTCGCCGTGGTGACCTCCGGCACGCACGCGGGACTGCCCAGACGGGTGCGCCAGACCAACCTGGCGCCGCAGCTCAAGGAGAGCCCGCCGCTCGGGCAGGAGCGGGCTCCCGAGCAGGAGCCGCGTGGCCAGGAGCCGCGTGGCCAGGAGCCGCCGCCCGAACGCTCTCCTGACGAGGTAAGGGACTTGTTCTCCGCGTTCCAGCGGGGGACCCAACGCGCCCGAGAAGAAGCCTCTGAGGAGGGGCCATGAGTAAGGGGGATGCATGACTTTGCCGACCACCAACACCGGTGAGCTCAACTGGCTGCTGGACGATCTTGCCACCAGGGTCGCCGCAGTGCGCCAGGCGGTCATCTTGTCGACCGACGGCCTCGCGATTGGGTACTCGAAGGGCTTGATCCGGGAGGACGCCGAGCATCTGTCGGCGGTTGCGGCCGGGTTCCAGAGCCTGGCCCGTGGCACCGGACGCCATTTCGGCGGTGGCGATGTGCGTCAGACCATTGTGGAGATGGAGTCGGCCTTCCTGTTCGTGACAGCGGCGGGACAGGGCACCTGCCTGGCCGTGATCGCCGATGCGAACGTGGACGTCGGCCACATCGCCTACGAGATGGCGATGCTGGTCAAGCGGGTTGGCCAGCACATCACCACCAATCCGCGCGCTGGAGCGTCATGAGCGATAGCCCGCAGTGGTTCGATGAGGACGCGGGGCCCGTCGTTCGGCCCTATGCTCTCATCCGCGGCCGTACGCGTTCCTCAGGGGACACGTTCGACCTCGTGGCAACCGTGCGCGCCGTCGGCGACCCGCCTGGCGAGCTCGGTCCCGAACAGCAGCTCATCCTGCGGGCAGCACGCAATCCGATCTCGGTGGCCGACCTGGCCGTCGAGCTCGACCTGCCCGTCGGCGTCGTCCGGGTCCTGCTGGGCGACATGCGTGACCACGGGCTCATCTCGGTGTCGTCGCCCTCATCCGGAGGGTCGCGGTCGAATGAGCGCATTCTCAAGGAAGTGATCAATGGACTCCGTGCTCTCTGAGGACCCCGTCGCGCTGAAGATTCTCATCGCAGGGGGGTTCGGCGTCGGCAAGACCACACTGGTCGGGGCGGTCAGCGAGATCAAGCCGCTGCGCACGGAAGAGGTGCTCTCCGACCGTGGGATCGGGATCGACGACCTCGACGGCGTGGAGGCCAAGAACACCACGACCGTGGCGATGGACTTCGGCCGCATCACGATCCGCGACGGGCTGGTCGTGTACCTGTTCGGGACGCCTGGGCAGGAGCGGTTCTGGTTCATGTGGGACGAGCTGTCCTACGGCGCGCTGGGCGCCGTCGTCATCGCGGACACGCGCCGGCTGACCGACTGCTTCCCGTCCGTCGACTACTTCGAGCAGCGCGGCACGCCGTTCGTGGTGGCCGTCAACTGCTTCGAGGGGGCGGCGCGGCACAGCGTCGAGGACGTGCGCATCGCGCTCGACCTGGACGACGACGTGCCGGTCATGCTGTGCGACGTGCGGCGGCGCACCTCCGCCAAGGAAGTCATGATCGCCCTCGTGGAGCACTCCCTGCGGACGCTGACCTCAGCGAACTAGAGCGCCCTGAGGCCGTTGATCACCTCTCGGAGCAGGCTCTCCGTGGGCGTCGCGGCCTTGTCGCGCGGCGGGCGGACCGTGACCAGTCCGTGGTCGAGCAGGTCGCCCAGCAGCACCCTCACGACGCCGACGGGCAGGCCCAGATCCGAGGCGACCTCGGCGACGGGCCTGGTCTGACCTGCCACGACGCCCAGCAACCGCCGGTGCTGAGCGCTGAGCTCCGCCTTGGCCGGGACGGGCAGCCCCGTCCCGGCGACGGTCGCCAGCAGGTCGAGCGCGTTGGAGGAAGTGGGCCTGGTGCGCCCACGCGCGACCGCGTACGGCCGCACGACGGGCCCCGCCTCCTCATCGACCCACTCGTGCTCGCCGCTCACGATTGAGATCCCCCATCCTGTTCACTGGCGTCCTGCCGCCCGCGCTGCCAGCCCGACTGGAGCGAGGAGAGCAGCGCCCTGGTCTCCTCTGGTGAGCGCTCCTCGGCCGGCGGCGCTGGTGGCGGTGTCTGCTTGAGCCGCTGCGGCAGGTCCGCCTGCCGCTCGCGCTGCGGCAAGCCGGTCTCCCGCTGCCGCTCGCGCTGCGGGAGCCCCGTCTCCCTCTGGCGGTCACGCTGTGGCAACCCGGTCTCCCGCTGCCGCTGGCGGCGCGGCAGGTCGGGCTCCTGCTGCTGCGGCAGGGCCACCGGGCCGCTGCCCGTCTGCTGCTGTGACGCCTGCTGTGACACTTGCTGGGGCACGGCCACGGGGCCGGTCCCGCCCGCCTGCTGGCCCCGCTTGCTGGTACGGACCCGGCGCGGCAGCTCACCGGGCCCCGTGGGCTCCTGCCGGACCTCACCGCGACCGAGCACCGAGACCGAGACGGACTCGAACTCCAGCGGCTGCACCGGGGTCGCCATGGGCTCCACCAGGGAGCCGGGCACGAGCACGATGGCGGTGGTGCCGCCGTACGGCGAGGGCTTGAGCGTCACCTTGACGCCGTGCCTGGCCGCGAGCATGCCGACCACCGCGAAGCCCAGCCGTTCGGTCTGGGAGGGGTCGAACTCCTGCGGGCTGGCCAGGCGCGCGTTGATGCCCCTGCGGACGGCATCGTCCATGCCCAGGCCGCGGTCCTCGATCTCGACCGCGAAGCCCCGGCCGACCATCTCACCGCGTACGGAGACCTCGTTGCTGGGCGAGGAGAAGGAGGCGGCGTTCTCGATCAGCTCGGCGAACAGGTGCATGAGGTCGGCCACCGCCGCGCCCGAGACGCCGCACTCGTTCATCGGGTAGACGCGTACCCGGGTGTACTCCTCGACCTGGGCCGCCGCGCCGCTCAGCACGTCCTCGATCGGGATGACGCCGCGCCACCTGCGGCCCGCCGCGCCGCCCGAGAGCAGCACCAGGCCCTCGGCGTGGCGGCGCATGCGGGTGGTCAGGTGGTCGAGCCTGAACAGGCGCTCCAGCGCCTCCGGGTCCTCCGTCTGGCGCTGCATCTCGTCGAGCATCTTGAGCTGGCGCTGCAGCAGCGACTGGCTGCGCCTGGCGAGGTTGCGCAGCGCCTGCGACACGCCCTCGCGCAGCCTGGCCTGCTCGACGGCCGCGTCCACGGCCGTGCTCTGCACGCTGTCGAACGCCGTGGCCAGGTCGGTGACCTCGCTGGTCGAGCCGCGGCCCACCGTGATGGGCGGCGCCTCGGTGGCGATGTCCACGCTCTCGCCCTTGCGCAGCTTCGTCACGACGTCCGGGAGCCTGATCTCGGCCAGGTCCAGCGCGGTACGGCGCAGCGTCCTCATCTCGCGGGTGAGCCTGCGGCCGACCTTGATCGAGATGACGATGGAGAAGATGACGGCGATGAGGCCGAGCGCGCCCGCGATGGCGGCCCGCACCACGATGCCGATGCCCGCGGGCTCCATCCTGGCCAGCAGCTTGTCGCCGGTGCGCCAGACGGCCTCGCGGTATTCCTTCTGCACCTGCTCGGAGACGCCCCGCCACAGCTCGACGTCCACCGGCTGGCCGGAGATGTAGCTCTCCAGCAGGTTCTCCATGGTGCCATAGCGCGGGGAGTAGTACAGCTTCTCGAACGGGGCCCGCAGCTCGGTGTCGAGGTTGGCCAGGGCCTTGGGGAACAGGTACGTCCGGGTGTTGTCCAAACCGGCCAGCAGGTGGAGGTCGGCGTGCATGGTCATCCGGCCGTTGGCGGCGACGATCAGCGCGTGCTCCCGGCTCAGCAGCTCGCGTACCTCGTCGGCGGCGATCAGGCCCTGCGCCTGGAGCGCCATCTGGAGGTCGGTGCTGACCATCATCCTGGAGTACAGCAGGTGGATCTCGTCGGAGACCTTCGCGTACTCGGTGACGAGGGTGCCGGGGGTGAGCTTGCGGTCGTCCACCTTGCGACGGATGTCCGGGATCCGGTTGATCGCCTCGAAGACGTTCTGGAGCTGGGTCTTCATGTCCTGCGTGAGTGCCGACTGCACGTCCTCGGACATGGCGCGCTCACGCAGCGTCTTGCGGTTGTTGTCGACCTTGGCCCGCGCCTTGTTCAGCGCGTCGGGGTCCGTGACCGTGCCCGCGATCCGCTCGGCGGAGGCCAGGCGCTCGGTCTGGAGGTTGGAGATCAGACCGTCGGCGTTGTTGATGACGCCCGTCCAGATCGTCTCGACCTTGAGCAGGTTGAGCGCGTCCCCCGACGTGGTGCTCGCGGCGAAGCCCCAGAGTGCGACCAGGGAGACCAAGGGGATGACGAGCAGCGTCGAGATCTTGAATCTGATGGATCTGCCCGATGCCATGACACCCGCTCCCGGATAGAAGATCGCGGGAGAGAATAGCATCGAAACAGGTGGTTTTAAGATCGACTTGCGATAAATCTGTGATATGTCAGGAAATCCGCATGTTGCGCAGCAGCCCGCCGGCTGACCGGACGCCAGGTCAGCCACGCCAGCCACGCGGCCAGCACGCCCAGCAACGTCACCTCGGCACCCAGCAGCAACCGCTCGACGAGACCGATCATCACCCGCTCGCCGGGCAGGGCCACGTACGTGATCGCCAGCAGCCCGAACCCCCCGGCCAGGGTCACCCACTCCACCACCCGAGCCACAGGCTTCCAGCGGGCGTCTGAGCCCAGTCTGGGCACCATCAACAGCCCGGCGGCGGGCAGGCTCACGAACGCCGCGACGGACACGTACCGGTGGATCTGGGCCGCGAGGTCGAGATCCACCCCGAGGGGTGTGGTCGGGACCAGGGCCGCAACGACCAGAGCCCCGGACCACACCCCCAGCAACCACTGAGGCATCCCCCGCACCGGCGCCCCGGCCGCCCGCAACCCCACGAGCAGCGCCAGGGATCCCAACCCGAGCACCGCCATGGCGACCTCCGTGACGCCCCCGCGGTCGGACACGGCGTATTCGCTGACGGTTGTGCTCATGGGGTCGAGCTGGGGATCGGGCCCGAACTGCCCGACCAGCACGGCGACCACCGAGAACAGGATCGCGGCACAGGCGATCAGGGGGGAGAGCCTCTTCACTGCGGTCATGAAGCAACTCTCCCGCCGGGGGCAGCCCTCTCACATCGGGCTCCGTCCCCGAGCCGACCCTGACCCGACCCTGAGGTCACATGCCTGCGCGATGGGCCTCGCTGAGCTGGATGATCTGGACGTAGTTGCCGTCCGGGTCGATCGCGGTGGCGAACAGGCTGCCGTCGCGGTCCTCGACCTCCGCCAGCCACGTCACGCCCGCGCTGTCCATGCGCGCGGCGACCGCGCGGGCGTCGGCCACGTCGAAGTTCAGGACCACCCTGCCGGGCTCGGGGTTCTTGTCCGACACATCCGTCCGCGTGTCGATGAACAGGTAGAACTCGCCGAACTTGAGCACCCCGTACCCGCCGACGTCGGAGTTGTCCTCCGGGTCGAGGGCGTCGACGTACCAGGTGCGCAGACGCTCGGGGTTCGTGCTGGCGAGCAGCAGGCTGCCGAGAACGGGTCGCCTCATCGCGAGCTCCTCCGATGGTGTTGACGTGCTTTCCATCAGACAGACCGGACAGGGCGGGAGAACTCATCGCTGTGAACGCAAAAAACCTCCGCGCGGCGCGCCCAGCCGGGCGTGCCGCGCGGAGTTCGGCGCCGTGGGTCAGCCTGTGCGGAGGGTGAGCCCGTAGACGCTCAGGATCTCGTTGACGGGCTGGTGGTACGTGGTCCCGCCGACGGAGCAGTTGCCGGAGCCGCCCGAGGTGACACCCTGGGCCTGGCTGCCCGAGATGAACGAGCCGCCGGAGTCGCCGGGCTCGGCGCAGGCGCTGGTGCGGGTCAGGCCGGTGACGGTGCCCTGCGGGTACGTGACCGTGGCGTTGTGCTGCTGGATGGTGCCGCAGCGCCAGCCGGTGGTCGAACCGGAGCGGCAGATGGACGAGCCCACCGCGGCCTGGGTGGAGCCGCGGACGATCACGTTCGCGCCGCCGGAGCCACGTACCCACGGCTGCGCGGTGTTGCCGGGAGCGGCGACCCACGCGTAGTCGTTACCCGGGAAGGAGGCGCCCTGGAAGGTGCCCGTCGGGTTGGTGGTGTTGGTGGCCACGCGGCAGTGTCCGGCGGTGACGAAACCGGGGGTGCTGCCCCTGGTGACCGAGAAGCCGACGCTGCAGCGGCTGGAGCCGATGTAGAACGGCGCGCCGCCGATGATGTTGATGAGCGGAACGGGCCGCTCGGCGGTCGCCGACACGCTGACCGCGCTCCTGTCCACGCCCGCGGCCGTGGCCAGGGCCTCGGCGGCCTCCACCGTGGGCGCCTGGATGGCGACGCTGTTGGTCTTCACGTCCACGAACCAGAGCGCCGCCCCGGCCTGGGCCTTCTTCGGCGCCTGGTCGAGCTGCTGGACGACCGCGTCGAGCTGGGCGAGCGAGCGCGCGACCACGACCGGCTCGGCGCCCTGCGCCTTGATGGTGCCGGTGGCGTTGGGGTCGGTGGTGGCGACCAGGAACTTGGAGGCGTCGTCGTTCAGCCAGGCGCCGCCGTACGACGCGCCGAGCTGGGAGGTGAGCGTGGCCTGCGTGGACGCGGCGCGTTCCTCGTTGGCCAGGCGGGCGTTGACCTGCTGCTCGGAGAGTCCGAGGTCCCGTTCGAGCGCGTCCACGACGGGCGGGGGAAGGGATGGGGAGGCGGATTGAGGCGCCGGGTCGGCTGCTGCGGGGCTGAGGGGGGTGGCCAGGCAGGCGGCGAGGATGACGCCGCCAACCAACGCACAGCGTTTACTCGACATGTGCACTCCTCGGGTGGGGGTGCTGTCAAGCTAACGGTTGCTAAGGCGCCTGCCAGCATGCCAAAGAGCCTCTATTTCGGTGTTATGGGGTCTTTTCGGACACAGGCTATGGACCGATTTATCGCCTAAAAGGTGAGCGGTCTGGTAGGTCGGTATGGTCCCGTTGCTGGAGGTGTTCTCTTTGCGAAACGGTGTTCGCCATCTGCTCGGCGCCGGCGCGGGACTGCTGGCCACCCCGCTCATTGCAACCGGTTTCATCGTGGGGATCGAGCGCTATCGCCACACGGCGGCCATGACCGTCGACTGGGTCGTGCCGGCCGCGTACGTCGGCACGGTGGTGCTCATCGGGATCCTGGCCGGGTCGAGGATCTCACCGCTCGCCTCGCTGCTGCCCGGCCTGGCCTTCCTCGGTTTCATCGGAGCGGCGCCCTCGCTCTTCCCCTCACGCTGGCGGGCGGCCAGGACCGACCCGCCCCCGCCGCCTCCGCGGGATGCCCCGGAGCCGCCGCCGCTGCCCAAGCGGATCCCGTCCTCCCACCGCTGAGGGCCGGGATCGCTAGGCGGACTTGGCCTCCGGCAGCGGGATCCACTTGTGCGCCCAGGTCACCAGCTCGTCCAGCACCGGCCGCAGCTCCTGCCCCATCTCGGTCAGGTGGTATTCGACGCGCACCGGCGACGTGGGCAGCACGCGGCGCTCGATGAGCCCGGCGCTCTCCAGCTCGCGCAGCCGCCGGGCCAGCATCGTGTCGTTGATGCCGGGGATGGCCGCCTTGAGGTCGGCGTACCGGTGGGCGCCCTTGAAGATCATGTGGATCACCGCGCCCGACCACCGGGCGCCGATCAGCTCTAAGGCGATGTGGAAGCGCGCGCACACCAAATCGAGACTCATGCCACAAATCCTATCAGCGCTTGCTCAGAAATATGTAGCAGCTCAATAATGTTGAGCAGCTACACCGCCTGAGTGAAGGAGCATGCCATGGGCAAGCCGGTCCTGCAGATCGTCGTCGCCAGCACCCGTCCCGGCCGTGCCGGACGTCCCATCGCCGAGTGGTTCCACGGCAAGGCCGTGGAGTCGGGACTGTTCGAGGTCGAGCTGGTCGACCTGGCGGAGGTCGCGCTGCCGTTCCTGGACGAGCCCAACCACCCCCGGCTCAAGCAGTATGTGAACGCGCACACCAAGGAGTGGAGCGCCACCGTCGAGCGGGGCGACGCGTACGTGTTCGTGACCCCCGAGTACAACCACAGCTTCAACGCCGTGCTGAAGAACGCCCTCGACTACCTGCACCACGAGTGGCAGCACAAGGCGGCCGGGTTCGTCAGCTACGGCGGCGTCTCCGGCGGCACCCGCGCCGCGAACAGCCTGCGCCAGGTCACCAGCACCCTGAGGATGATCCCGGTGCTGGAGGCGGTGAACATCCCGTTCCACTCCCAGTTCATCGGCGAGGACGGCAAGGTGCACGCCAACGACGTCATGGACTCCGCCGCCGACGCCATGCTCGCCGAGCTGGCCAAGCTGACCGGCGCGTTGCGTTCGATGCGCGCCGCCTGAGCTACGCTGCCGGACGTGGCACTGGCTGTAGGTGTGGTGGTCCGTTACCGCAAGGCGGTGACGTACGGCGTGCACGCGCTGCTCGCCGCGCTGGAGAGCGCCGGGGTGGAGCACGAGCTGAGACTCGGCACCACCCCTGAGGAGACCGCGGAGCACATCACGGCCAGCCAGGCCGACCGCGTGCTCGTGCTCTGGTCGTTCTACTCGCCCGACGCCGAGGCCATGGCCGCCGAGCTGGCCACGGTCAGGTCGCTGAGCGGCGGCCGGGGGCTGCACATCGCGGGCGGCGTGCACGCCACGGCCGAGCCGCAGCAGGTCATCGACGCGGGCTGGGACCTGGCGGGGATCGGCGAGGGCGAGACCACGATCATCTCCCTCGTCCGGGCGCTCCAGCAGGACGAGCCGCTCACCTCGGTGCCGGGGCTGGCGATCAAGGACGCCGACGGCGTCGCCCTGCGCACGAGGCCGGCGCCGCAGCTGCCGCTCGACGCGTTCCCCTCCTTCGTGGGCAGGAACGGGCCGATCGAGATCACCCGCGGCTGCCGCTACACCTGCCGCTTCTGCCAGACGCCGTTCATGTTCGGCGGGCAGTTCCGCCACCGCTCGGTCGCCAGCGTGCGCGAGCACGTGCGCGGGATGGTCGACAGGGGCCTGCGCGACATCCGCTTCATCACGCCGACCTCGCTCTCATATGGCTCCCCCGGGCCCGATCCCGACCTGGGCAAGGTGGAGGAGCTGCTGGCCGGGGTCAAGGAGGAGCTGCCGGCGCGCGGCCGGGTGTTCTTCGGGAGCTTCCCCTCAGAGGTACGGCCCGAGCACGTCAGCCCAGAGGCCATGCGGATGCTCAAGCGCTACGTGGCCAACGACAACCTGATCATCGGCGCCCAGTCCGGCTCCGACAAGGTGCTGGCCGCCTCGGGCCGCGGCCACGACACCTCACCCGTGCGCGACGCCGTCAGGATCGCGGTCGAGCACGGCTTCCGGCCGAACGTCGACTTCATCTTCGGCATGCCGGGCGAGACCGAGGAGGACCAGGAGCAGTCGCTGAAGCTCGCCTCCGACCTGGCCGAGCTGGGGGCCCGCATCCACACCCACACGTTCATGCCGCTGCCCGGCACGCCGTGGCGGGACGCCGAGCCCGCGTTCATCCCGCTGGCGACCATGAGCGAGCTGGACCGGCTGGCGCAGCGCGGCGACGCCTACGGGCACTGGCGCAAGCAGGCCGAACACGCCGTACGGCTGGCCGAGACGGCCAAGGCCTACCCGCGCCGGGCACGGCGCCGGCGCACCGGCTAGTGATCGTCGTCGTCGAAGGTGTGCATGACCCGCTCGAACGCGTCGCTGACGGGACGCAGCGCCTGCGCGAACGCGTTGACCAGCGGACCGAAGATCTCCGTCACCTCGGTCAGGAAGTCGGGACTCTTGGTTTCGGGAGGCGACCAGCGCATGGCGTCCGCGCTCAGCGTCTCCCACTCGTCGACGACACCGTCGATGGCGTCGAGCACGTGGTCAGGATCGCTTGGCATGACCGTTCCCCGTGAAAGAAGGGTCGTATCACACCTACGGTACTTCAGACGGGGATGGACACGCCTACTCCGCCTCGCGTCTGAGCGCCGTACCTCTCCTTGTCGGCGGCCAGGTCGAGCGGACGGATGCTGGAGCGCGCGGCGAGGACCTCGTCGGTGATCAGCGTGGCCGGCACCAGCCATGACACCTCGAACTCCAGCCCGTCGGGGTCCTTCGCGTACAGCGCCTTGGTCGTGCCGTGGTCGGACGAGCCGACCAGCGCGCCGAGCTCGCTCAGCTTGACCGCGACCCGCTCCAGCTCGTCGAGGGTGTCGACCTCCCACGCCAGGTGGTAGAGGCCCACGGACGTGCTGCCGGCCGGGGACGGGTCCGCCTTGGGGCCGATCTGGAACAGGCCCAGGTCGTGGTCGTTCGTCGAGCCGGGGGCCTGGAGGAAGGCGGCGCCCGGCATGCCCATCACGACGTCGAAGCCGAGGGCCTCGCGGTAAAAGCCGACGCTGCGTTCCACGTCGCGGACGTAAAGGACCGCGTGGTTGAGTCGCTGAACAGGCATGATGTGCCCCTTTCCGGGCGGAGTCCCGTCTCAAGTATATGAGAGTTCAACTAAATTGGGACCGTGACGAGATGGCTGGATGCGGACGAACAGCACACCTGGCGAAACTTCCTGGCGGCGACCCAGCTCATCAACGAGGCGCTCGACCGCCAGCTCCAGCGGGACGCGAGCATGCCGCACACGTACTACATGATCCTCGTGGCGCTCTCCGAGGCGCCCGGGCGGTCGATGCGGATGAGCGAGCTGGCCGCCAGGGCTCAGAGCTCGCAGAGCCGGCTGTCGCACGCCGTGGCGCGCCTGGAGGAGCGCGGGTGGGTCCGGCGCGAGCGCTGCCCCGACGACGGGCGCGGCAGCTTCGCGGTGCTCACGGACGCCGGGTTCGCCGCGCTGGCCGCCGCCGCGCCTGGGCACGTCGAGGAGGTACGGCGGAGCCTGTTCGACGTGCTGACGCCCGAGCAGGTACGCCGGCTCGACGAGATTTGCGTCGCAGTGCGGAACACGCTGGAGGGGTAGCGAGCGAACTGTCGTGCCGAGGCCGTAGGTTTCTCCGGGTACCCGAACAAGGAGAGGCCGATGCACGACACCGATGAGGCGCTGTTCAGGGCTGTCCACGGCATCGCGGGACGGTTCGCCGGCCAGCCCGTGCCCGTGGTGATGGAGGCGTTGCTGCGCCACCTGCCCAAGGCTCCGGGCCTCGAGGTGGCGGAGATCCGCAAGATCGCCGAGGAGATCAGCGTGGGACGTGACCCCTCGGGCTTGTGAACAGCTGATCGCCAGGGGAGCATCGAGACATGCACGAGCCAACCCCTGAAGACCGATTCACCTTCGGTCTGTGGACGGTGGGCCGGCAGCCGCTCGATCCGGTGGAGAGCGTGCACCGACTGACCGAGCTCGGGGCCTACGGCGTCACCTTCCACGACGACGACCTGCCGGCCGTCCAGCCCGATCGCGACCGGGCGATCGCGGCCTTCAGGAAAGCGCTTGCCGAAATCGGGCCGGCCTACCGTGTCGAAGGGCTCGGCCTGCCCACGCTCAACCGCGGTGAGACGCCGGCCGATCTCGCCTCCGACGGCTTCGATCCGGACGTCGCCGCCGCGCGCGGATACCATTTCACGCATCTCAACCAGCTTGCGCTGGAGCACTTGTTAGGAGTTCGTGGGTGACGCTGGTCGCTGGGGTCGATTCCTCGACGCAGAGTTGCAAGGTCGTCATTCGTGACGCTGAGACGGGCGCGCTGGTCCGGCAGGGCCGCGCGCCGCATCCCGACGGCACGGAGGTGCATCCGTCGCACTGGTGGGACGCGTTGTTGCGGGCCATCGAGGAGGCCGGCGGTCTGGACGACGTGCTCGCCGTCAGTGTGGGCGGGCAGCAGCATGGCATGGTCTGCCTAGACGAGTCCGGAAATGTCGTGCGTGATGCCCTGTTGTGGAACGACACCCGCTCCGCGCAGGCCGCCGCCGACCTCGTGTCGGAGCTGGGCGGGCCGGAGGCCTGGGCCACCGCCGTCGGGTCGGTGCCGGTCGCCTCGTTCACGGTGACCAAGCTGCGCTGGCTGGCCGAGCACGAGCCGGACAACGCGGCCCGTACGGCGGCCGTCTGCCTGCCGCACGACTGGCTCTCCTGGCGCCTGGCCGGCGCGTTCGCCTCGGGGACCTTCTCGGCCGACTCCCCGGTGCCGCCGCTCGACCGGCTCGCCACGGACCGGGGCGACGCCTCGGGCACGGGCTACTGGTCGCCGTCGACGGGCGCGTACCGGACGGATCTGCTGAAGCTGGCGTTCGGCTCGATCCCCCTGCTGCCCCGGGTGCTGGGGCCGGACGAGGCGGCGTACGAAGGGGGCGCGGCGCTGATCGCCCCCGGCACGGGCGACAACATGGCGGCGGCGCTCGGCGTGGGCGCCCGTTCCGGCGACGTCGTGGTGTCGCTGGGCACCTCCGGCACCGTGTTCGCGGTCGCGGAGTCGCCCAGCGCCGACCCGACGGGCGCGGTGGCCGGCTTCGCCGACGCGACGGGACGGTTCCTGCCGCTGGTGTGCACGCTCAACGCCGCCCGCGTCATGGACGCCGCCGCCCGCATCGCCGGGGTGAGCCTGGACGCGCTGAGCGATCTGGCTCTCCAGGCCCCGCCGGGGTCGGGCGGGCTGACGCTGGTGCCGTACCTGGAGGGCGAGCGCACCCCCAACCGCCCGACCGCGACGGGCTCCGTCCACGGGCTGACCCTGGCCACCTCCACCCCCGCCCACCTGGCGCGGGCGGCCATCGAGGGCATGCTGTGCGGCCTCGCCGACGCTCTCGACGCGCTGGGCACCAAGCCGGAGCGGGTGCTGCTGATCGGCGGCGCGGCCCGTTCCGAGGCGGTCCGCCGCATCGCCCCGACGATCTTCGGCGTCCCGATCACGGTGCCGCCGCCGGCCGAGTACGTCGCCAACGGCGCCGCGTACCAGGCCGCCACGCTGGTCACCACGCCGGACTGGCGGTCGGAGGAGACGGAGACGTACGAAGGGGACGCCGTCCCCTCGATCCGCGACCGCTACGCCCGCGCCACCACCCACATCCTCGACTGACCCCTTCGTTTCCGACCGCCTGTCCGGCTTGTTTCCGGTCTTCTGCCCGGCGCCCCTGACTTTCGACAGGGGCGCCGGTTGACCATCGGCCGATGACGGGCCCACCTCAGCGGCGCCAGGCTCGCTCCCATGAACGCCCCCTCCTCTCTCACCGGCGCCCCGATGGACACTCCCTTCCCCGGACGATGGATCGGCGGCGTGACGCTCATCGTGGGACCGGTGATCATGTGCGCCGGATACCTGCTGCGTTACCTGAGCACGGTCACCGCCCTCACCCCTCAGCAGCAGGCCTGGGCCGAGGCACAGCCCTTCGCCGCCTACGGCCAGCTCCTCGCCTACACGTCGGCGCCCGCCCTGCTCACCCTCTCCTACGCGGTGTTCGCGCTGGGGGCGCTGCTGCTCTTCCCCGCCTTCGTCGCTCTGGCCCAGCAGGTGGGCGGCCACCTCGCTTACTGGGGCGCCACGCTGCTGGTCATCGGCCTGTTCGCCCGCCTGTACTTCGCCGGCGCCGACCAGACCGCCTTCCAGCTCACCGAGGCCATCGGCCTGGACCAGGCGACGAGCGCGATCATGAAGGAGTATGTGGACATCTCCTACGGACCGTGGCGGGTACCGGTCTGGGCCTCCGTCGGCCAGTACGCGGGCTCGCTGCTGCTGGCCATCGCCGCCTGGCGCTCAGGCCTGCTCGGCACCGCCCGCGCCGTGATGTTGCTGCTGGCAGGAGGTACGTGGATGGGCGTGCTGAAGGGCGCCTCCATCCCCGACGTGCTGGTCACCGGCCTGCTCTGCGTGGCCCTGGTCCCGCTCGGCGCCCGGGTGCTCCGTGACCGGCCGCCCGCCACGACCGGCCGGCCGAAGGCGCTGAGTTGGTGAGCGGGTCAGGGCTTTCGGAGATGCCAGACGATCAAGGCGGGAGTGTCCCGATAGGCCACCGCCGCCGCTTCCGAACACCACCGCTGAGCGAGAGGGCCACCGTGCCCGCCGGGCGACTCGCCCCACCGAGGTTCGTGGCAGGCCACGATCCGCAGCCCTGCCTCGTGGATGGCGTTGATGTAGTCACTGGCCAGGAAGCGGCTGGCCGGCATGGCCCGTACGCCCCCGTCCGGTCCCGCCACCCTCGGCACACCTCCCAGATACAGCGACAGCGGATGGATGTCCGACAGCACCAGGTGCCCACCGGGCCGGGCGACACGGGCCAGTTCTGCCAGCGGCGGCCCCAGGGCCGGCAGATGGGTCAACGCCAGCGCGCAGACCACCGCATCGAAACTCGCCGACGGGACCGGCATGCGACACAGGTCCCCCTGACGGAACTCCCCGTCCGGAACCTTGGCCTCCGCTCTGGCAAGCATCTCCGCCGAGGAGTCCACGCCGACGACCTCATGCCCCAGCCCAGTCAGGAACGCGGCATGCCGGCCGGTGCCGCACGCGGCGTCCAGCGCCCGCCCCACCGCCAGCGTTTCCAGGATGCGCCGCACCAGCGGCTCCTCCACGGCGATCAGCGGGTTTCCTTCGCCGTCGTATTGCTCAGCCCACTGCGCGTACCCCTCCGTGGTGGAGGCCTGGCCGACGACCACGCCCGCGTTCAGCTCCGGATCCGGGTCGGTCACCATCTTGCGGATCTCGGCGATCCGCTCTTCCACAAAGGCCGCATCCTCCAGATCACCCGCCTGCGCGCGTAACAGCGCGATTCCTTCCAGCCCCAGCAGCCAGGCCAGCGAGTGAGCGTAGAAAGGCATGCCGACACGATAAGAACCAGGCCATCGCCACCGCGACCCAATAAAGGCGGAGCCGTTCACCCTCCGGAGTGTGGTTAAACAGCAGAGTCGCCGCAGGCGGGCGACTGCGCCGCGTACCCTTCGGCGACCAGCAAGTACACGCAGTTCAACGCGAGGGCCGGTCAGAACGGCAACGAAATGACGCTTTGCCTGCTCATAGATGTCCGGTCGACGGGGCGGAACGACGCCCGCCGTGGATCTCGGGAATCTCGCGCACGATCACTGCCACTGTCTCCTCAGGGGCCCTGATCAACGCTACTCACGATCTTCAACCTTCCCACAAGAGGCTGGCCGGTGCGACAACCGAACTGCTGACCTTCCACAAGAGAATCCACGTCGCTCTTCCAAGTACCCAGATCAAACGCTGGCCGTACTACCTTCCGGGCAAATGGATACCCCACTGCACCCTCGCCCTTGGCCTGGACCGCGCGGAGTTGTCGAAAGCGATGAATGCCATACACGGCTACGAGCCGATGGTCGCCACTGTCTCCGGCATCAGCATCACCGAGACCTCCACGGGCACGGTCACGCCATTGATTCCATGAATGCGTGCAACCCAGTGGCGTCATCAAGACCTGTAGACGTTCACAAGCGGCAGATAGGCACTGAAGTGGTCGGCCACGATATCCGCCACAGCCCCCGCATCATCGGCCCCATCCACCTCCAGAACCCGGATGCCCAAACGGCGAGCGGACCGAACGGCCTCGTCGGCGACGAGCCGGTCCCGGGCGAGTCGGTTGCGCTGTGCTCGATCAGGATCGCTGACTCGGTGATCGACGGCGGCGGCCCGGGGCAGCTCGCGAACCTGACGCCGGCGGAAC
Source organism: Nonomuraea sp. NPDC004186 (assembly GCF_053603495.1). NCBI lineage: Bacteria > Bacillati > Actinomycetota > Actinomycetes > Streptosporangiales > Streptosporangiaceae > Nonomuraea > Nonomuraea sp. NPDC004186. The sequence goes on from NZ_JBSGFQ010000020.1 coordinate 134,979, forward strand.
TCTTCGCTCGGCACCATGACGATCATTCGCCAGGTTGAGTCGATGATGGGAGCGACCAGTTCGGGACGCAGCCCCCAGCCTTCGGCGACGACCGGCCGCCCCGAAACCAGGCCACGCAGGTCGTCCAGAACCCATTCGAACCGCGCGGGAAAGCCGGCCAGGATCTCGTCGGCCATTTTCTGAGGGCTGGTGTTCACCCAGACGGCGTCCGGCTCAGGGTCCGCGATGGGCTCGCCGAGCCGCACGCGACGGGCGATCCGACGGTCATTGTGCGCACGTGCGTCGTGATAGTCGTAGTGATAGGCGGTCAGCCCGTACCGGGTGGCGAGCAGCCTGGCGACGGTGGATTTGCCGGCCCATTGTCCCCCTCCGATCCACAGGGCGTTGTGCAAGGTGCCGAACGGATCCCAGACCTCGCTATTTGTGGCGTTCACGGTTACAGCATGGCGACGGCACCGACCAAAGAAACAGTCTTGTTCTGCCTGCCCGGACGGGTGACGATCGTAGAGAGAAGCCCTTGTCGATGGGCCCGGCGGATCAGTCCGTCATGCGCAGATCGGTCGCGGTCAGCAACGACGAAAGCCTGATGCCTTCCGCGGCCAACGCCGCCGCACCTCCCTGCTCGCGGTCGATGACGCACAATGCCTCACTGACCTGGGCCCCGAGGCTCCGCAGCTCAGCAGTGGACAGGACGATCTGGCCACCGCTGGTGACAACATCCTCAACCACCAGAACCCGCCGCCCCACCACATCCGCGCCCTCGGCCAGACGACAGGTCCCGTACGCCTTGGCCTGCTTACGGACGAACGCACACGGCAGACCGGTGTGCCGGCCAAGCGCGGTGACCACCGGAATCCCGCCCATCTCAAGCCCGGCCAACACCTCGATGTCCCCCGGGACCACGGGCGCCATCGCCCGAGCGATGTCATCCAGCAGAACGGGGTCACCCTCGAACTTGTACTTGTCGAAGTACTCGGTGGCGGTACGTCCTGAGCGGAGCACGAAGTGGCCGGTGAGGTGGGCTGCGGCATGAATCCTGCGAGCCAGGTCAGAGCGCGTCACAGGCACCCAGTCTCCCAGAGGCATGGCGGACGCGCTCAGGGGCCGCCCCACACAGCCGAGAAGCACGAACAGCCTCACCTCATGGTGGGCGGGTGCCACGTCCCGAGGTCCCACTCCTCGATCTCGCAGAGGCCCTCTGGATACGCCTGCCTCGCAACCTGCCGCATCGATCAAGGCACTTTTGCATTGCTACCTACAGTTATGGGCATATAGCTCTCTGTATCGCTAATAGGCCGTCTTGTCCGAAAGATGCCTATTTGTCGGGGAGTGGAGGCATCGACGATGCGGAACGGCCGAACCATACTCGTCAGCACGTTCACGGCTGCGCTGCTGCTGGCCGCAGGCTGCACCTCGGGTGGCTCGAACCCACCACCGCCCGCCGGCCCACAGGAGCGGGCCCTCGCAGCCAAGCTGTCGATCATCCCGGCGAACGGCACGAAGAAGGTGCCCCCGGACGCCGGAGTCAGGGTCAAGGCCACCGACGGCAAGGTCACCAAGCTGACCGTCGCCGACGCCAAGGGGCATGAGGTCCGCGGAACCCTCGGCGCGGACGGGACGTGGCACCCCACGTGGCCGCTGCGGCCCTCGACCGCGTACACGGTGAGCGCGCAGGCGACCGGCAGGGACGGCAAGCCCGTCACCGCGCGGGCCACGTTCACCACGCTCAAGCCGAAGCGGGTGCTGGAGAGCGGCATGTCCCCGCTGGACGGCGAGAAGGTCGGCGTCGGCATGCCCGTCCAGCTCCTGCTGTCGCGCCCCGTGACCGCCAGGAGCGACCGGGCCGCGGTCGAGAGGTCGCTGGAGGTGCGGATGTCGAAGCCGGTCGAAGGCGCGTGGAGCTGGGTGAGCGACCGCGAGGTCCAGTTCAGGCCGCGCGAGTACTGGCCGGTCGGCGAGAAGGTCACGGTGGTCGCGCACCTGGCCGGGCTGCGGGCGGGCCGGGACCTGTGGGGCACCAGGGACCGCAGCCTGACGTTCACCGTCGGCGACGAGCACATCACCAAGATCCGCAACACCACCCACCGGGCGGTCGTGCGGGAGAACGGCAAGGTCGTCAAGGCCATCCCGGTCAGCCTGGGCAAGAAGGGCGACGAGAGCTGGTCCGGTGTCATGATCGCCCAGGAGAAGGCCGCGTCGACCCTCATGGACTCGGCCACCATCGGCAGGCCCGGCGAGTACTACGCCCATACCAAGTGGAATGTCAGGATGACCTACAGCGGCATGTTCTTCCATGCCGCGCCCTGGTCGACCGGCGCGCAGGGCAACAGCAACGTCAGCCATGGCTGCGTGAACGCCAGCATGGCCAACGCCCGCTGGTTCTACAACTTCACGCAGCGGGGAGACATCATCGAGGTCACGGGGACGTCGCGGAAGCTCGAGTTCGGCAACGGGCCGACGCCGTGGGCGAAGTCATGGGACGACTGGCTCGCGAGCAGCGCCCTCGGCAAGTCGATCAACGCCTGATGGGAGAAACCGCGTCGGTTTGATTGGGCGGACCCGCTTGCGCATTGACGGTGTCCGCCTGTGCAGGCATGATCTCGACTCGGTAGTTCATCCAGAGGATCTGAGGGACCTGGCCCTGTGACGGTCCGGCAACCTCCCCGGCGGGAAACCCGCGGGAAAGGTGCCAATGCCAGGAACGATGAGGGAGAGCTGATGAGCGTGCGGCTTGATGTTCCTGTCCTTTCCGGGGATCTGGTGCGGTTGGAGCCGCTGGCGATGCGACATGCGCCGGATCTCGCGGAGGCGGCCGAGGAGGATCGGTCGTCCTACGACTTCACGCTGGTGCCTCGCGCTCGCGAGATACCGGACTACCTGGCGGCCCAGCTCGTCCGCGACGGGCTGACCCCATTCGCGCAGGTTCGGCTCAGCGACGGCAAGGCGGTGGGCTGCACCGGCCTGTGGGATCCCCGCAGGTGGCCGGACCGGCCGGACCTGCGCGCGATCGAGATCGGCTTCACCTGGCTGGCCGCCTCGGCGCAGGGCACCGGGATCAATGCCGAGGCGAAGCTGTTGCTGCTGTCGTACGCGTTCGACGTGCTCGGCGTCGCCCGCGTCGACCTGAAGACCGACGCCCGCAACCACCGGTGCCGCCAGGCCTTGGAACGCCTCGGCATCCCCTTCGAGGGCGTGCTGCGCGCCTGGTCCATGTCGTGGGCGCGCGGCGAGGAGGGCAAGATCCGTGACTCGGCCATGTTCGCAGTGGTCGCCGAAGACTGGCCTACCGTCAAACCGGCACTGCAAGCCCGTCTCACCGCCGTGAGCTCCCGTTCGCCGGCCCTCTGAGAAGCTTCGGCTGGGTGCGGTGAGGCGCCCCTGAGCGTCTGAACACGGCCTGTCGGCAAGTTCGGCGCCCACCAACTTGGCCGCCCGGTGGCGGGACTCGACCCGTGCCTGACCCGTCACGCCGCCTTGTCACGGGATCCGGAGTGGACCCCGCGACACGAGGTTGACATCCCATCAAGCAGCGTCGAGCGCTGCGGTGATCTTGCGGGTCATCTCGGCCAGGGTAGGGCTGGGCCGACCCTGGTGGGTACGGGCGGCTGCTTCGAGGGCGACGCTGACGGTGCTGTGGAAGTTGTCGGCCTCGGCCGGATCCTGCTGCTTGAGCAGGTTCATGGACGCGGTCAGCGCCGGCAGCACCAGGTCGGCGAGGTCGGCGACGGACTTGCCGTACTTCACGCCCTTGGGCGCCTTGGTGAGCACGTGCCCGACCAGGCCGGTCGCGGAGGTCAGGGCGATGGAGCCTTCGGTGGCGACCTTGTGGGCCGAGCCGGCGGCTCCGGCGGCGGACATCAGGGAGACGGCGCCCCATGCAGCGGTCCGCAGGGTGAGCTTGTCCTGGTCGGAAAGGGTGATGGACATGGTGGCGTACTCCCTTGGCTCTGTTATGAAATGGGCTTCCACGAGAGGCGGGGGCGAGCTGGGCGTGCCCCGGTTCGCGCTCTGTGCATTCACTGTCGCCGACCGCTCTGATACCGGGCCGTTGGCGTGCTGACACAGCCGCTGACACCGACACAGCATCCGACCCGATCGCCCGGGACACTGCCTGCCGCGCTCCTGGCCCTCCTACGGGCGCAAGAAGGCCCAGACCGCGGAACGACGGCTCAAGGCTAGGAACAGGTGGACCGATCATGATCCGGCCTTCACCACGAAGCTTGGCGACCCGATCGCGCACACGGAGGACTGGAAGCGGTGGAAGTCCATCCTCAAGCAGGCCGACGTACGGGACCCCAAGTCAACAATGCCGTCCTCATCGAGCAAGGCGTTCAGGAAATCCTCGGCCACACCCGTGTGACCACCACCGGGCGCGCCACCCCCACGTAGCAACCCTCCAGATGAAAGACACCCTCTGGGGTCTCCCTGATCAGTGCCGGTTAAGGTCCTCGATCGCCAGCACGACGGCTGTGATGAGAAACCCCAGCCCCACGCCCACCAGCGCGATCACCGCCGTGGTCGCATCGCCCCCTGTTCCGGTGAGAACGACCCAGCCGGCCACAACGAGGAACAACCAGCCGAGAAGGACGAGACCACGAGCACCACTACGACGAGTTCCGCTGCTGCGCTTCAACGACCATCCTTCGGTTGGGTGAGGCTACAGAATGATGGTCCATGCATCACCGCTCAGGAAAGATCCAATGCATGGGCCCTTCCAGAAATACGGGGCGAGGTCAACCCACTCGTCTCCCTACTGATGACGACCGGCAAAACCGATGATTGCCGGGCCTGACGGTCCGGCAAAGGTCCGGCATGATCCACCGCCAGGCGGGCGCGGCAGCCATATGGCGCCATCTAAAGGCCGAGGCGTTCCACCTCCGTCGCCTTCGCTTTGAGCGTCCTGGACGAGGACGTAGTCGAGGCGAACTCCTCCTCCTGGTAGCTGACCTCATCCCCCTGAATCGTGAACGTGTTGACGGCCGGGCCGTCCTCGAGGCCGGTCACCTCATAGGTGACCTGGTACTCCTGGTCCGGGTTCAGAGCCGGTCCGGAGTAGCTGACGCGGATGCTGTAGGTGACGTTGCAGCCGGCGCTGCCGTAGCACTTCTTTTCTAGGGTCTTCACGCGGAGACTGAATTCCTCAGGGTCAGGCGTGTGCGTGAACGAGGCCGGGCTGGCGGAGGTGGTCGCGGCTGCCGATGGTGTGCCACTCGTGGAGGCGGGGGCGGACAGCAGTCCTTTGGCAGCAGGGGCACAGCCTGCCAGCAGCAGGCCGGCGATCAGGGTGCCAGGCAGGACGGTAAGGGTACGCATGGGTTCTCCTTCTCGGGTGATGGAAGCGTGAGCGAGCACGCATGCGTGCCGGTTGACGTGCGCTTTCTCAGCGGACATATCGGGTAGCCGTCTCGATCACGGCTGATGGCGCACCCTGAGCCACGAGCTCACGACGGCACAACGCACACGCCGAGGTGCCAACCTCGGGGCGCAGTACGGCGCCGCCGGCATCCGAAGGGCACGACTAGCGCGCCCCGCGCGGCGGTACTCGGTGTCGAAGTGATTCCCTTCGCCCGAGCCGTGCTTAGCCTCGACACCACGCTAGAGGCCATCGGACGCGTAGCTATGCGGGAGCCTGAGCGCCGTGCTAGTGTCCTGAGTCAGTAATTCGCCGACAATATGAGGCGAGGGCGTCGAGAATCTCTTCGGCGGTCTTGGCCCAGACGAAAGGCTTGGGGTCGT